>JAIRNC010000117.1 GCA_031258255.1 Synergistaceae bacterium | reverse complement strand
CGCAGCGTGTTCGTGGAGTCGCTCTTCGGATCGCAGCCGAACTGCATGACCTTGAAGCCCATCACAGACAAAGCGGCGCTCAAGTTCGACGTCGTGGTGGACTTCCCGATGCCCCCTTTCCCATAGATAGCGATCTGTTTAAGTTTTCCCGACATAGACCAACGCCCCCGCTTTATTGCCTAGTATTTATATATGATTTAAGGAATTATACGGATGGATCACCGCCATGTCAAGTGGCAAATTTAACGTCAAGTCACGGTAGGCGCGGGAGGACGGCGGCGTCATGGGCAAGCTGTTTGATTTTCCTACGAAAGAAGAGACGTAAAATGTAGTATTCGCGCTTGTAATCGTTGTCGATGCGAATCGGCAGTTTATACTGCGTACAGTTCAATTGTGGGTGAATTTTGTCAACGTTCGGATATGTACGGTAAAATTGCCTGCAAAGTTCTAACTGGCGAATGGAGAAACCGCTCCCAAACTCGGTTTCAAGATGTGCCGCGATGGTCTTGGTCAGATACGCGCCGTACTCCGCGCGATCTTGTCCGCGCTGTTCTTCAACGAATATGCGCTCTCCGAGCTGCCAGTACATTATCATTCGCGCATACTCGACGCGCGGACGGCGAGCGCGGCAAGCGTGAAGCAGTGTCCGTAAAGACGCGCCTAACGCGCGTTTGGCGCGTATTCGTCGCCAATGCAAGCGATTGCCTCGCTCGCACCCGGAAGCGTACTTACAGTACGCTGAGGACAGCGAGCGCGGCAAGCGTGAAGCAGTGGTGGCGAAGACGCGCCTAACGCGCGTTTGGCGCGTATTCGTCGCCAATGCAAGCGATTGCCGCGCGAGCACCCGGAAGCGTACTTACAGTACGCTGAGGACGGCGAGCGAGGCAAGCGTGAAGCAGTGGTGGCGAAGACGCGCCAAACGCGGGTCCCGCTCCAGGTCGATGAATACGACCTCCGGCCTGCCGGTAGTGCGGACGGGAGGGCCCCATGTCCCGGCGCCGCTGGTGATGTAGTAGTACGTCTCGCCTTTTCTGTAGGGACCGTAATATTTCTCGAAAATCGCGGACACTACCAGGTTCGCCGGGAATATCTGCCCCTTGTGCGTGTGGCCGGAGAGCTGCAGGGCGGCACCGGCGTCCTGCGCCTCCTCCAGACGTACAGGCTGATGGTCTAGAACGACTATGGGCAGACGCGCTGGTTCCTCTCCCGTGGCCAGTTTAGCCCGGGCGATTATCGCGCCCAGCGCGGCGCGCTCCCTTCCAGATCTCATTACCGTCCGGTCGTCACGCCCTATCAGGATGAATTCCCCGCCAGGTACAGCCCACTCGTCCATCAGCACGCGGATGCCGCAGCTTCTGAGGAAGCCGTTGCTCTCCTCTATCCCGGCGTAATAGTCGTGGTTGCCGGGGACGGCCCACACGCCGAGCCTGGGGCGCAGGGATGACATGAGCGCGGCCGTCTCGTTTCGCCTCGCGCTGGACCGCAGCCACGCGGCGTCGTCCACCGTGTCGCCCGCTATCAGCACGATATCCGGGTTTTTCGACTTGATGAGGTTCGTTATCCGCTCAAGCCGCGCCAGGGATCTTATCTTGCCCAGGTGTAGGTCGGATACGAGCGCTATCCTTACGGGCGGGCGATACCCATACTCCCCGCCCAGTTGAATGCCTATCTCCCGCGCTACGGGGAAACTGGCGTTAACACCCCCCGCGAAGCTCAGGGCCAGGCTGAACAGCAGTATGACGGCTACCGTGTTCTCGCGCCTGTTCTGTGAATACGGCGGCGGGTTCGACGTGAGGGCCACGTGATAGTTCAGGAGCCGCAAGAGGTCGGCTGCGACGGTCAGCAAAAAGCCGTGGATCATCGGGGCGAGATAGAGCGAACCCAGTATGAACAGGAAATCCGCCGCAGCGGGGAAAATGCCGCTCACTGCCCTGCTTGCCGGGAAGCTCGCGGCAAAGAGGCAGAAGACAGCGCACGCCAGGAGCCGGAGGAACCCGGCGCCTTTCAGCATCGAGGAGAGCCTGGCGAGCATGTAGGCGTTTATCAGCAGATAAATCGTAATTACCGTTCCGAAGAAAAAGGCCGAAGTCATTCCTCTGGTACCCCCTTCAAACGCTTAAAACATGAATCCCAGCAGACGCCAGTTTGCCAGGAAGAAAACATAGCCGGTCTCCATCGCCGCGACCGCGACGAGCAGGAGCTTCTCTGCCCAGTGGTAATCTGGTTTCAGGAGATTGCCCAGCAGCCTGAACCAGAACCAGGCCAAAATCAGGCACCCGGCCGCCGGGATGGTGAACAGCGCCTTCACCTGATACGGGACGAATACCGTAAACTCGGCCCCGACGTAGTAAACGGAGGCCAAAAGGCAAACGACGAACGCGATCTGTATGCCGCAGAACAGGAGGGATATCGACCAGAGCTCCACAGCGGAGCGCAGCCCCTTCTCCCAGGGGAGCTTGCCCTTGTTTACGGCCACGCCGATAACCGCTCCGAGACAGGAGACGACCACTACGGAGAGGAAGCAAAATATGATGGCCATCTGCCTGTAACGGCCCTCATAGGGCGGCAGCTTGTCGTATGTGCGGCTCACGTCACCGATGACGAGCGCCCTTACCGCGCCGTTTTCCCTGTCGACGTAAGCGTACTCGCCCACCGCCTCGCCGTTTGCCCCGATCCGAAGCAAGATATCGCCGCTGGCAACGCTGGCTGGCACCCACTGCGTCGCCGGGCCTCCGCCCTTGGTATGGGAGATCGTGACGAGATCGCCGGAGGACGACACCTGCAACTGGTCTGCCGTCAGGTACATGATCTTTTCCGCCGTGTGCCTGGAAATGACGTTGTGCCGGTAAAACCCGTCAATGCCGGGCGGGGCCGCCTCAGCCCGCGAAAGCGGCGCGACATCGGGCGAACGGGGGGACGCGGGCGCAAAAAAACGGTCGACGACGGCCCTGGCAAGGTCATCGTCCAACTCGAGCCCGGACGCGTTCGCGGCGAAGAAGAGCCCGAAGCCCTTTTCCGGTATCAGCATCATGAAGCTGGTGTAGCCACGAATGCTGCCGGACAGTTGCAGCGTCCTGATGCCGCTGATGAACTTTTCCCGGTACGCGAGACCCGTCCCCTCTATCAGCGGATGCGGGCTGAAATGCCTCCTGAGCATACTGTTCGCGTACATGGGCGTGAGCACCCTGTTCCGGCCGAGCGCGCCGTCCCCGAGCTGGGCCATCATAAAGCGCCCCATGTCGGACGCGGTGGCGCTCATCGCGGAAGCTGGCATGTCGTAAAAATACTCGTACCCGACAGGGCGCCCCTCGCTGTCATAGCCTGTGGCGAGCCGCGACATCTGGCCCGCGTCCGGGGAGAACGTGCTGTCCTTCATGCCGAGGGGCTGGAACACGTGCCTCGTGACGGACGCCTGGAAGTTCTGCCTCGAATAGCGCTCAATTATGGAACCCAGCAGGGCGTAGCCCATCCTGGAGTAGCTGTAATAGCGCCCCGGCGGCGCGTACCTGGCCGGCATTGCCTTTTGCAGGCGCAAGCCGTAGTTCCTCTCGTCAGCAGACGTGGGGGCGTTTATCTCCAGCGCCTTGCCGTCGAACCCCCCTGTGTGCGTCAGGATGTGCCGAAACGTCACAGGCGCCTCGAACGTCTGCGGCAGCTTCCACCGACGGAGGAAGATGTTCACGTCCTCGTCCAGCCCAAGCCGCTTGCTCTCCGCTAATTGGAGGATAGCCGTGGCGGTGATCGCGGTGGAAACGCCCCCCACGCGGAACAGCGTAGCGTCAGGGGAGACGGGCGCGCCGGATCTCGTGTCCGCTACGCCGTAGCCCTTCAGGTAAATCACCTCGCCGCCAGACACGGCCACGAAGGCCATGCCCGGTATGTTCCAGTCGCGCCGCGTCCCGGCAAAAAAACCGTCGACAAAGGACTGGAACTCCCTCCGCGAGTCCTCTGCCCGCCGCTGCTGCTGCGAGCGGCTCGCCGCAGCCGAAGCCGGCCCCGCGCACCCGTTTAGGGCTGAGGCCGCCGCGAATAAAAAAAGGAAAAAAAGGACAATTTTCAAGGCAAAGACATCGCGCGTCGCGGCCACCCCCTTCATCGCCCCATTGTGAGCAATTAAGGCCCGCGTGTAAAGTGTCTGCCGAATAAAGAGGGCTGATTTATCATGAAAACGATTCATTTTTTGGCGTGACCCTTTCGTATGGCTAGTTGTATAATGCGATGGATTCGCAATCACGGGAGGGGATCATGCCATGAAAGACGAAGCGCTCCGCGTTCCGACGCACATCTTCAGGGAGTACGACATCAGGGGCATAGCGGAGACTGAGCTCACGAGCGAGACCGTGGCCGATATCGGGCAGGCGTTCGGCACGTACCTTTCGGACCTGGGGATATACGCCGTGACGGTAGGCGGGGACGCCAGGCTGTCCACGCCGCGCGTGAAAGCCAGTGTCATAGCGGGCCTCACGAGGGCCGGCCTCTCCGTCATAGACATCGGCCTCGTGGCCACGCCCGCCTTTTACTGGAGCCTCCACCACTTCGGCGTCGACGGCGGCGTGATGGTGACGGGCAGCCACAACCCACCGGAGTTCAACGGTCTCAAGCTGGCACAGGGCAAGGCCACCATATGGGGCGACGAAATCCAGGAGATCGCGAGGATAATAAACGAGGGCCGCATGGAGACGGCGGGCGCGCCGGGAC
The DNA here is from genome assembly GCA_031258255.1 of Synergistaceae bacterium. Classification (GTDB taxonomy): domain Bacteria; phylum Synergistota; class Synergistia; order Synergistales; family Synergistaceae; genus JAIRNC01. Next base: position 3,556 of record JAIRNC010000117.1, on the reverse strand, counting down.
ACGTCCGCACGGAGGACATCGGCCAGCCCTACCTCGAAATGCTCTGCTCTAAGATACGGCTGGGGCCGAAGAAGCTGAAGGTAGTGCTGGATTCCGGCAACGGGACCGGCGGGCTCTACGCCCCTGATTTCGTCCGCGCTCTCGGCTGCCAGGCAGTAGAGCTATTCAGCGAGCCGGACGGGCGCTTCCCCAACCACCACCCCGACCCAACGAAGAGGGAGTATCTCGGCCCTCTGATAAAGGCCGTCAGGGAGAGCGGAGCGGACGTTGGGATAGGCTTCGATGGCGACTCCGACAGGATCGGGGTGGTTGACGACAGGGGGAACATGCTGTTCGGCGATCAGCTGATGCTGCTTTACTGGAGGGAAATCCTCACCGCTAATCCGGGCGCCAAGGTCATCGTGGAGGTAAAGAGCTCGATGGCCGTGCCGGAGGAGACCGCGAAGCTGGGGGGACGCCCCATGTGGTGGAAGTCGGGCCACTCGCTGGTCAAGGCCAAGATGCGCGAGGAGGGTGCCGTCTTCTCCGGGGAGGTCTCCGGCCACATGTTCTTCGCGGACGAGTACTGGGGCTTCGACGACGCGTTCTACGCCGCCGGGCGCCTCCTGCGCATCCTGTCGAACACGGACAAAAAGCTGTCGGAGCTCATAGGCGAGATGCCATCGTACCCGTCGACGGCGGAGACCCGCTTCCCCTGCCGTGACGACCTCAAATTCGGCGTTGTCGAGCGCGTCAGGGACGGCGCAAAGGGCCTCGACGTGATCGACGTGGACGGCGTGCGGATAATCCACAAAAATGGATGGGGGCTGCTCCGTGCGTCAAACACGCAGCCGGTGCTGGTCGCTCGCTGCGAGGGTAGGACGGAGAGCGACTTGGAGGAGATATCGGACGACATGAAGCGCAGGATAATGGAGGCAGGCGGCCCTGATTTTGAGTGGGAGTTCTGATCTGCGCCCTTTATGCCCTTAGCGCCTTACGCCTTTCATCTCAAGGGAGCGGAGCATGTCCTGCAACGCCGTCTGCTGGAGCTTCGCCCTCTCTATCTCACCGTTGAGCTTTGACTGCTCGGATGCGAGCCTGTTCGCGTCGTCAAGCAGCGCCCTCCACTCGAACGCCGGGTGCTGCTTGATGTTTCCCAGCCTTTTCGTGGCGGTCTTTATCTTCGCCCTGAGCACGTCCCTGTTCCGCCGCATCTTGCTCACGTCGTTCGGCATGTCGTAACTCTCGGGGTAGTCGTCGGACATCATCATGAGCGCCTTGAGGTGGAATATGTCGCCCCACAGGTACGCCGTCCGAACGCTGGGCCAGAACGACTTGGCCTCGTCGCTCTGATCAGGGTTGATCTCCGGGTTCAGCTTGCGTGAGAGGATGCGGTAGGCGCTCCGTATCTCGCCGATATCCTCTGGCTGCGCCAGGGAGGAGAAGCGTGCCTTTGCCTCGTCGATCTGCGATATCTCGTGCCGCAGCCTGTCATCCCACTCCCTGAACTCACGCTCCACCTTGTAGTTCAGCGCTTCCCTGTGCACTATCTCGCCGCGCTCGAGGTTGGAGCGGAGCAGCGCGATCTTATGGCGCGTCTTCATTATAGCTATCTGCGTCTGCAACAGCTCTACGCGGAGCGTGCCGATCTTGACCAGGAAGTTCGTCTGCGCTTGCGGTATCACTACCCTGTCGAGATGTTCGATTTCCTCGTATAGAGTGGCCAGCTCGGTTCGTAAAAGGGTGTTTTCGTTATAAAGGATTTCGAATTCCTTGAAGAGTTCGTTGTTTTCTTCGTACACGTCAAAACCATCCATACGGCTCACTCCACCCGCGCCAGTCCTTGCCCCTCATTTTATAATAAATTGTTCAAAAAAACCATACCATTATCTGCCCGCGACAAACGGACATTTTAAATGGATAATATCGTAAGATTAGAACGGGGCGTGGAGATGGGAGGACTAGCGCCATGCTTGGGAAAAACTCGAAAAAATATAGGCGGCAGGGGCTTACGCACACAGAATTCCTGATCAGGACGGCCATCCTGGGAACCCTGTGCCTTGCGGTCTGGGTGACGGTACTGGCAGTGCGGGCTTCCATGGACAGCGCCGCCGCCGTAAACCTGGCTAGCGACCTGCATCTCTTAAAAACGGCTTGCACGGGATACTTCCTGGATCACAGAAGGATGCCAGGCGACGGGCTGCCTCCAGGCGAGCACGAGTCCATCGCGGAGATGCTGGAAGAATACTATGAAAGGCCGATGGAGGGCGCTTACGGGGGGAGGGTATATGTCATTTACAGCGACGACAAGACGCTCTACGGCCTTTCGCCGGACAGCGGAAGCGCGCCCGGCCCAGGCGCATTGGAGAAGCTGAAAACGCTCGCGTCGGTATACGACAGGGACGCAAGGCAGCTTAGGCTAGGCAGCAACGATGGCGGCCCGTACTTTATCGTCATCAGATAATCCCTGGCAGGGACCGCGGTCCTGTCCCGGCTCCGGCTGGATCATTTTCATTACCCGGCCTGAGTGTGCAGCATGCCGTGGAGGAACCCGCCAAGCGCGCCGAAGCCGCCAGGGCCGATGAAGCCGTTCACCCGGCGGAACCAGCCGGGAGGGGTCTTCATCCCTGAGGGCGGCCCTTCGGGCGAACACTCTATCACGGTCTCGTCCGCGCCGCACAGGACTTTCGTTATGAAAAAATCTGGGCCTGTGATTTTTACGCCGGCCACGTCGAATAAAAACTCCAGAACCTTCGGCATGGGGCCAAACCTATCTACCGTCTCGGCTCGGAGAGATGCCAGGCCCTCCATGTCACTGGACCACAGCAGCTTCCTGTAAAGGGCCACCCTGACGCTCTCGTGCGGCAGGTATTCCGACGGTATCGCGGACGGCATGGCCACCTCCACGACCGGCCTCTCGCGGAACTCGCCCTTTGCGCGCTTTATCGCCTCCTCCAGCAGGTCGCAGTACCGCTGGAAGCCCACGCGTCCGAGGTTGCCGTGCTGGGCCAGCCCTACCAGCTCGCCGCCGCCCCGTATCTCAAGATCCTTCTTCGCCAGCTCGTACCCCGCGCCAAACTCCCCCAGCGCCGCGATGGCCTCCAGCCGCTCGCTCGCCTCCTTCGTCAGGGCCGCCTCGGCAGGGTGCAGGAAGAGGGCGAACGCCTGCTCGTCCCTGCGCCCCACGCGCCCGCGCAGCTGGTGCATCTGCGCCAGCCCCAGCTCCTGGGCGTCGCTCACGATCAGCGTGTTGGCCCTCGGCATGTCCAGGCCGCTCTCCACAATCGTCGTGCAGACCAAAATATCGAGGGCCCCGCTGGCAAACTTGTCCATCTCGCCCTTCAGTTGCTGCTCTTTCATCTGCCCGTGGGCAATGCCCACCTTCAGCTTCGGGAAGAGGCGGCGCACCATCATGGCCTCGCGGTCTATCGTCTGAACCCTGTTGTGGACGTAGAAAATCTGGCCGCCCCTGGCCTTCTCCCTGATCACGGCGTTCCTGACGAGCGCCTCCGACCACGGCCCCACAGCCGTTATGACGGGCAGGCGCTTGCGCGGCGGCGTCTGTAGCAGGGAGAGG
>JAIRNC010000073.1 GCA_031258255.1 Synergistaceae bacterium | reverse complement strand
ACCGGGACGGCAAGCCGCCCTGGTGCTTCCGCGGCGCCCCGTCCGACTTGCATGTGTTAGGCACGCCGCCAGCGTTCATCCTGAGCCAGGATCAAACTCTCCTTGGCTTGCTTGAAAATCGCCCCCCCAGATTTTAACCAGAATGACTTCCGGCTCAAATCAGGGGAAGTGATTTAATATTTCTCCAGTATCACGATTTTTGCTTTCGCTCTGTATGGCCATTCCTTGCTTGAACGTTCATCCTCGCTTCGGAATGTCTGTCATGGTGCCGCGCTCACTTGGAGCGTGAGCAAGTATATTAGGCTTTAGGCCTTCTGTCAACACTTTCAATAAGGATTTATTGAATATAAAAGATTACTACAAGTATATAAATCGCGACGAAGCGGGGAAAATATATCTTAACAAAAATAAAAAAACACCAAGCGAAAGCTCACATGCTCAAAAAACTGAAAAAAAGAAGACGGCACCTCTTGGCAGCCGTCCTCTTGTTCTGACAATTAACTATCACATGATCGCCTACAGGCCCGTACCCGGTATCGTCTCAACCGACGCGCCGTCCATGTCAGGCGCGTCCGCGCCCAAACCCTCCGCGGCGGGCGCGGCTGGCTCGTCGCCGGGCGGCGGCGGAGGTGGCGCTGCGACCGGGACAGGGACGTAGATGTCCGGCGCCCCAGACAGGAGGGCCGGGAGCGATATCATCCACTTCTTCATGTCCCTGTCCAGCCGGATGGCGCGCTCCACGCCCTTGTCGGATCCCGCGGCGCCCACGCGGACCCTGTGGCTGCTGCCGGTCATCTTGTGCGCGACCCTGGCATCCGCCCTCACGTCGTTCTTCTTCGCGCCGTCGATGGAGAGCGCGAGCGTCCCGGCAGGGGCGTACTCCACGCCGTCGATCACGGCGGCCCTGTTGTCGAACAGCACGTTATGCTCCTTGCCTATGCTGTGCATCCAGAAGGCTATGGCCACGAGGGCCGCTATGAGCAGCGCGCGGACCGCGAGACGCCGCCGCGCGATGGCATTGGCACCGCCTGGCATGGCCTACCCCTCCCCCCGCAAGCCGCGGCGGGCGCGCTCGCGCTCCTGCATCCTCTTCCACGCGTGGAGGACGAGCGACACCGCGATTATCCCGTAGGACACGAACACCCTGAAATACTCCCCCAGCTGCGCCTGCCCTATCAGCTCCTTCCCAGCCATCGGGGAGACGACGAACATGAGGTGGAAGAGCGTCACCCCGATGAAGACGTTCGCGATGGACGCCTTGGATACCGTGGCGCCGCCGATCAAGAGGGCCGCTATCGAGAACATGCCGGTCTGCTCGTGGCTGTTGTAAGTGTTCATCGTCCCGATGTTCTGGAGGAATATGATCTGGCCGAAGGCTGCCAGCACCGTCGAGATGACTATCGCCAGGACGCGGGTGCGCTCCACCGCGATCCCGGCGGAATCAGCTATCGCCATGTCCTGCCCCACGGCCCTCATGTCCTGCCCCAGCTTCGTCCTGCGGAACCATACGATAAAGAGGCAGAACAGGCCGATGAGCATGAACGTCCCTATCGGGATGTTTATCGTAAAGGGGCCAGAGCCGAAGTCGAAGCGCAGCGACGCTGGAAGGGCGCTGTCCAGCACGCGCCGTATCCCCGTGAGGTTGATGGCGTTGCGTATGCCGTACCCGCGCGACAGCACGAGCTGTGGGTTAGTTATCGGTATGCGCAGCGGCTTGTCGATCCCAGGCAGCTTGAGTATCCCGCTCACGCCGAAGAGGTAGAGCACCACGAACTGGTAGACGCCGTTTATGAAAAAGCCGAGTATGTACGACGTCACCATCTCACGCCCCTTCGCCATGTTGAGCAGCTTGCCGCAAATGAGCCCCAGGAGCGCCGCTATGGGCATGCTTATTATGGCCGCCAGCACCATGCCGGGGATGCCGGCCACCGACCAGTCCGTTACGAGTATAAGCCCGATCTGACCGGCCATGGCGCCCAAGACCATGCCGAAATTGAGGCCCATCCCCGCCATGATCGGGATCAAAAGCGACAGGACGAGGAAGGAGTTCCTGGCGAGCCTGGTCAGCATCTCCTGGACGAGGTAGCCCATAGAGAAGCCGGAGAGCGGTATGGCGGCGGCGGACAGCCCCAGGAATATTATTGGCACGGCGTTGGAGACTAAAAAGTGCTTCGCGTTCTCCGAGAAGGTGAATTTTGGAAGCGCCTTCGTCTTCGCGGAATCCATCATCTTTTCACCTGCGTCTTTCTCGTGAGGGCGTAGAGTATCATCCCGTTGCTGACTATTATCCTGATTACCTCCGACATGTCGCTCTTCAGGAGGTTGTTTATGACCGAGGGAGTCATCGTCAGTATCCCCTGGAAGAGGAACGTCCCCACGACCACGTTCACCATCGTCGCCTTGTTCACAGACGCGCCGCCCAGGAGTATGGCGGCAACGGCTGGGAAGGCCATGTAGAGCGGCCCCATGTAGAGCTGGATGAAGCCGAAGCTCTGCTCGTACACGAGGATGCCGATGGCGCCCAGGATAGTGGACAGCATGACGGAGATCGTCCGCATCCTGTCCACGTCGATGCCGGAGGCACGCGCGAACTCCGGGTTAGACCCCACGGCAGTGATGGCCGTGCCGGTCTTCGTCCGGAAGAACGCCCACACGAGGAACACCATGAACAGGAAAAAGAGGAACATGCCCGTAGGGACGTAGAACTTGCCTACCGTGAGGCTCTGAAAGTCGCTCAGGACGTGCAGCCAGAAGCCGTTCGTGCTTATCGTCGTCCGAAGCCCAGACCCGCCGTAGCCCCACACCATGACCGCGCTGCTGAATGGGAGCAGGAGCCACGCCATGCACATGACGGCCACTGACGAGAACCCGACATAGGTCGCGATCATCATCTCCTCGCCCTTCACCCTGTTCAGTATCTGGGCATAGACGAACCCGGCCACAGCCGCGCACGGGACGGCTATGGCGATCGCCATGGCAAAGAGCAGGGCGCTCCGGGCGCCGGTCTGGAGCGCGGACGATAGCGCCGCCCACAGCCCCTGCGCGACGCCGGACTTCACAGCCGCGTCCGCCGAGGTGGCGATCTGGATGGACGTCGTGGCGCCCAGGAGGCCGGAGATGATCCCCAGCGGCAGGCCGAAGTTCAGCCCGCAGCCCGACTGCACCATCGGCACCATCGCCAGCACCAGGACGCCGTTCATGCCTACCCGGACCAGCGTGTCCGATATCGACGTGTCGAGCCTCACGCCGACCAGCGGGGCTACGGCGAAGAGACACATGAGGAAGGCGGCGATGATTATGCGCGGCCACCCGAAATTTTCTATGAATTTTTTAACCTTGTCCATCAGCCATTACCTCCTGCCGCATCGGATACCGCTACCGGGCTTTCCCCCATCATCAGCACGCCGAACTCCTCCGCCGGCCTGGATGCTGGGAGTATGCCGCTGATCCTGCCATCGTCCACGATGGCTATCCTGTCGCAGACGGAGCGGAGCTCCTCCAGCTCTGACGAGGTAATGACGATGGTAGTGCCAAGCTCCTCGTTCACCCTCTGAATCGTGTCCAGCACCAGCTTCTTCGCCCCCACGTCGATGCCGCGGGTGGGCTCTGAGACGAACAGTATATCCGGCGCGACCACGAACGCCTTCGCCAGGCAGACCTTCTGCTGGTTGCCCCCGGACAGCTCCACGGCGCGCTGCCCAGGGCCGGTGCAGCGGATTTCGAGCTTCTCGATGTAATCCAGGGCCGCCTCCGTCATGGCGGCGTCGTCCCGCCACTTGATGAGGCCGCCCAGCAGCTTCTTCACGAACTTGTCCTGAACCTGCATGGCCGTGAAGGCGATATTCCAGTCGATGGGCTCGTCCAGGAGGAGGCCCACCCCCCTTCTGTCCTCGGAGACGAAGGCCATGTTGCGCGCGAGCGAGACGGCGGGGGCGTTCAGCGAGAGCTTCGAACCCATCGCGGTGACGTTCCCTCCCGCCTGGTACAGCCCCATTATGCCGTTCGCTATGCCCAGCTTCCCCTGGCCCGCGAGTCCGCCGATCCCGAATATCTCCCCCTTCTGTACGGAGAAAGAGACGTTCCTGACCGTCTCGCCCGGCATGTCCACCCAGAGCCTTTCTACCTCCAGGACGGTCTCGGTCTCGACCCTCTGGCGGCGGGACTCCCCACGCGTCTCGACGCTCCTGCCCACCATCCAGCTAGCCACCTGGAAAACGGTGGTGTCCGACGGCTTCGCCTCCTTGACGACCCGGCCGTCGCGCAGGACGACTATCTTGTGGCAGAGATCCATGACCTCCTGCAGGCGGTGGGAGATGAATATGAGGGAAATACCCTTGCCCGCCAGGTTGCGCAGCGACTGCATAAGTATCTGGGCCTCGGACTCCGTCAGCACCGCCGTGGGTTCGTCCAAGACTAGGATCTTCGTGTTTTTCCTGTCGATCTCGCGAGCTATCTCCGTGAACTGCTTATGCCCCACCGGCATCTCAGAGGCCAGCGTGTCTGGGTCTATGGAGAAACCCAGCATCGTGATGGCGTCCTGTGCCCTCTTTTTCATGGCAGGCCGGTCGAGCGTCCTGATCCTCTCCCCGAACACCTCAACCAAGAAGTTGTGCCTGGTGGACTCCCTGTTCAGCTGTATGTTCTCCGTCACGGTGAACCCGGGCAGCAGCGAGAACTCCTGATGAACCATGCCTATCCCGGCGTCGATTGCGTCAAAGGGCGACTGGAAGCGCGCTTCCTCCCCGTCGATCAGTATCCTCCCCTCGTAGCCGCCGGTCTGCTGGATCACCGGCATACCGAACAGTATGTTCATCAATGTTGACTTCCCTGCGCCGTTCTCGCCCACCAGCCCGAGCACCTCTCCAGGCGCCAGCGAGAAACTGACCTCTTCCAGCACCCTGTTCCCAAAGAACTCCTTGCCGACAGCCTCCACACGAAGCAACGGCGCCCTGTCTGGCATCAGCCTCATCCCTCCTCATGCTGCAACGCTACAGAGCCATTATACCAATATCGGGCGGGAGTCCATAGGGCAGAGGGCAGCATTTACATGGCGGCAGCATCTACTTTAGCGAAAAAAATATTAAGCTCGATTGAAATCAACTTGGCATGGGCTCACAGCGCAGCCTTCGGCGTGACGCCGGGAGCGTCCATGCCGCGCGCGAACTCGGCCACCGTCCAGCCGTATATCGGGTGCCTCCACCCGGGGGCCGCCTCCAGGAGCGGGATCATGACAAAACCCCGCACCTCCATGAGGGGATGCGGGATTTTGAGTCTCTGGTCGTTCAGAACCAAGTCGTCGTAAAAGATAATGTCTATGTCGATCTCGCGTGGCCCCCAGCGCTCACGCTCCGCCCTGCCCATCTCGCGCTCTATGGCCTTCGCCTCGTCCAGGAGATCCAGCGGGGGCAGGCTGGTCGCGCTTACGACGCAGGCATTCATGAAATAGGGCTGATCCGTCCTGCCCCAAGGGGCTGTCTCGTATACCCGGCTCCTGGACGTTACCGCCCCTATCCTCTCCGATATGAGCGATACGGCGCATCGGAGCGCCGCAAGGCTGTCCCCGACGTTCGAGCCCAGGGAGAGGGCTGCCTCACCCACCGTGCCTTGCCCGCCTTATCGCGTCAGCCACCTCCACGACGCGCCTGTTCTCCCTCACGTCGTGCACCCTCACGATCTCGACGCCCGCATAGGCGCAGAGGGCAGTTACGGCGAGCGTCCCCTCCAGGCTGTCCTCGGGCAGCGCCTGAGGCGCCAGCCCCGCAGCCTGTTGGATCCTGCCGATGAAACCCTTGCGGGACGCGCCTACCAGGACGGGGAAACCCAATTTTTGGAGTTCGCCCGCGTTGGCGGCTATCTCGGCGTTGTCGTTCTGCCTTTTCCCGAACCCCACGCCGGGATCCAATATCACCCTGTCCATGGACACGCCGCGCCTGGAGAGCCAGTCGAGCTTCCTTTCGAAAAAATCGACCAGTTCAGCCCAGAAATCATCGTAGCGCACGTCCTGCTGCATTATGTCTGGGGTCCCCTTTGTGTGGGTCAGGACATAGGGCGCCTTGGTCCCGGACAGGAGCTCCGCCATCGCCTCGGCCTCGCCGGGCAGCTCAAGGCCCGATACGTCGTTTATGATGTCCGCGCCGGCCTCTACAGCCAAGCGGGCGGCCCTGGCCCGCCTCGTGTCCACCGATATGGGGACTTGCGGCAGCCAGCCCCTTATGGAGCTGATCGCCGGGATCAGAGCGCCGATCTCGTCCTCCTCCGGCACAGCCAGCGACCCCGGCCTGGTGGACTCAGCGCCGATGTCTATGATGTCGGCCCCGTCGCGAACCATAGCGCACGCCCTGTCCAAAGCGTCGCGCGCTGACGGCAGCCTGCTGGGCGCGAAAAAGGAGTCATCGGTCATGTTTAAAATCCCCATGACCAGAGTCCTGCCGAAGGCGATGGACCTGCCGTCGGCAAGCGACATGGCATCACATGCCGCTGGGCGCATATCGGCAACCCCCTGGCGCGCCAGGGTCGCGCTCGACCTTCCCTATGCCTGGGTACGGTACGTGCATCCCGGCGACCGGAACGCCCGGGCGGGGCATCTGTATGGCCATGGCGCGCGTACGCTCTGGCGCCTTCGCGGCGAAGGCGTTCACGGCTGATGGGTATCCTCCGGTGGGGACGGCGTATTTTTTGATGTCCTCGGGCGAGGCGCCGATTAGGATGGACCCGTCGCCCTCGGACTGCCTTTCTGGGAGCGCGTATATGTCAAATTCGCCGATTTCAGACCTGAACACGCCGCCTACGGCGGAACAGGGGCTCAGGGCGCCCAAAAACATGAAGCACAGAACGCTAGCGACAAAGATCAGCTCATACCTCAAGGCCTCATCCCCCCTCGCTCACGAAGCGCGGCGGCAGAGAGCGTCGCCGCATTCCCACTCGGAAACCCTACTTTCAAGCCAGCCGGACATCGGGTGATGGCCGAGCGCCATAAA
>JAIRNC010000066.1 GCA_031258255.1 Synergistaceae bacterium | reverse complement strand
ACTGGGGGCATTGGAATAATGCGCGAAGACCACGGACGTGAAAATCACGGACGCGCAATGCGCGCCCCTGCGATTCCGGCGGTCATTGTAAACACCTTTGGCGTCCCCGATGACACAACGATGACATAAGGAGAGTTTTTTTGCGTGCAATTCCCCTTGCCTTCTTGGTATAATGCAATAATGAGGGGGCGATTGTCATTCTGAAAAATTGGCATTGCAGCGAGCGATATCACAGATGAGCGCGCGTCCGCACAAGTGGAGAGATGTCGCGTGGAAGCGGGCCATAGCGGACGGGGCGAGGGACGCCATAGCGTATTTTATGCCGGACCTCGCCGCCGACATGGACACGTCGAGGGAGATCACCGGCATAACCGGCATGGAACTGCCGGTGAAGGGTTCGAATTCGGACAAGGGGATGCTCGTCTCGGATGTCTTTCTGAACGTTCCGGTTATCGGCGGGGAGGATTGGAGCGTGGCATGCCTGGCTGAGCAGCAGCATGCCCACGACAAACGCTTTGCCGAGCGCATGTTCAATTCCGTGGTACGGCTGAGGGCATCCCGGCCCTACGGCAGGGTCACGGGGTTCGCCGTATACACGGGCGATCAGAAATACGTAAATTTTTACACGGAGATGTCTTACGGCCTGGAACTCTCGATGAAATTCAGGGCGTTCTGCGTCCCCGGTTACAGCATCGAGGAACTGAGAGAGGACAGACGCCCTTTCGCGCGCGTGATGTACGCCGGGCGTCTGTCGCTTGAGAGCGGGGACGACGCGGCGCTTCGCGAAAGATACGCGTGGGAAATCTTGAACGCGATGGGCGAAGAGGTCTATGATAAGAGGCAGAGAAAATTCATCCTTGAGTTTGCGGACAGGATATTCCGGCTCAACGATCCCGTGATAAGCAGGGGTTTGAAGGAGGCGTACAAGATGCAGACTATATCGCTTGAGCAGTACGTGGCTGAAATCGACAAAGAGGAAGCCATGATGGAAGGCAGTGAGAAAGGCATTGAGAAAGGCATTGAGAAAGGCATTGAGAAAGGCAAGATTGAAGTCGCTCGCTCAATGCTCTCCGACGGCTTTCCTGCGGAAACCATCAGGAAATACACCGGTTTGGATGAAAGCTCCATACTTTCACTGCGGTAGCTAATGGCATAGAATTATAGACGACGGATTAACAAGGTCAAGAGCGTTCTCGCGCGGTTCACAGACATTTAGACGTGGCAAAGTAGTCGATGGATTACTCCAATAAATCATTTCAAACTCCGTCATCTGGAGGCGATTTCATAGCCGGTGGCGTTGGGCGCTTTGACCCGCACCGTTATGGCGCAGCCCTGGCCTGGCTTTGACTCTATGTCGAGCTTGCCGCCCAGCAGCTGGACGCGCTCGTGCATGTTGGAAAGTCCCCTGTGCCCCTCCAGCCTCAGCTTCTCGAAGTCCAGGCAGGAGGCGTCGAAGCCCTTCCCGTCGTCTGTGACGCGGAATACCAGGTCGTCCCCCTCCATCGAGAGCGAGACCTCCAGTGACGAAGCGTCTCCGTGCCGCACGGCGTTGGAGATGGCCTCTTGCAGGATCCTGATCACAGGGAGCGAGTATTCCTCCGCGAGGTCGATGTCGCCAGCCGACACGTCCACGCTGACGCCGTATGTCTCGGAGAGGCGCTCCGCCATCTCCTCCAGCGCGGAGGAGGCGCCCAGGGCGAGCCACGACGGCGAGAGGTCGTCGCAGTAGTTGCGGATTTCGTTCGCGGCATGTTGGGAGATCCGCTCCGCCTCGTCCAGTTCCTCGCCAGCGCCGCCCTCCCTCTGCGCCTGCCTGGCTATCTGGGCGAGCTGGAGGCGCTTTATGGCCGCCACGACCAGTTGGAGCGGCCCGTCGTGGAGTTCTCTGGCGAGGCGCTTCCTCGCGTCCTCCTGCGCCTGCACGATGTCGCTTATGTAGCGGAGGCGCAGTTGCTCCTTTGCCACAGCCTCCGCCGCCGACTTCTCTATCACGTCCGAGAGCGCGCCGACCTCGTACAGGGGGGACGGCTCGAAGCGCGGCACGCTCTTCCCCCACTCCATCACGCCGGTCACGTCGGCGATCGATCGGACAGGGATCACCAGGTAGCGCCACAGCGCGGCTATCCCTACGAGGACAGCCGCCGAGGAGACCATCACGGACACGAGCCATGCGTTCCAGACGCGCGATATGGAACTCAGCAGGTTCGTCCTGGAGGCGGCGACCAGCACGAAGTTCCCGTTCGCCAGCTCCTTGGCGACCGCGTAATAATCCATCCCGCCCCCGTCCTCCACCCGGACCGGCTGGCCGGACAGCAGTTCGTCGCTCCAGAGTGCCGCCAGGTTCTCCGCGCCAAACGAACCGGCGATGGCCCGTCCGTCGTGGCTGAAGAAGAGAACTCCGCCGGACTTGAGCTGCGGGTCGGCGGAGAACATGCGGAAGAAGAACCTGCGCACGACGCCATGGCGGGGGAGTTCCATGTGGTGTGACGCCTCGCCCCAGCCCCCCATCCCCCAGCGGCGCACGCGTCCGCCCCACTCGCTGCCCTGCAACACGCTCTCCGCCATCCTCGAGTTTTCCACGAAGCTCTCAGCGATGTCGGAGACGTAAGCGGACAGCATCGCGTCCGTTACGCTCTCCTGCGCCTTGAACGCGTATATCGAGACCGCTAGGGTGGCCCCGGTTAGGACCGTAACCAGGAGCATCAGCAGTAGGAGCGCGTTGCGCCTCACTCCGTATCCCCCTCGTCTATGTGGAGCTGATCGAGGAACAGCACACCGCGCTTGAGCGCTATGAGGATCGCCTCTGTCTTGTTTTTGGCGCCCAGCTTGTTGTACACGGACGCCAGGTGCGCCTGGACAGTGCGCTCTGTTATCGATAGCAGGGAGGCGATTTTATGCCCGGTCATCCCCTGCGCCGCGCAGAGCAAAACCTCCTTCTCCCTCGACGAGAGTTCCTCCGGTTCGGCGAACCCCGCGGCGAACGAGACGGACGCGTCGAGGTAGAGCCTGCCCTCGCTGGCGGCGCGGATCGCCGAGCGGAGCTGCTCGAACGGCGCGGTCTTCAAGACGAAGCCCGACGCGCCAGCGCGCAGCGAGGCCATGACGTACTGCTGCGCTTTGTACGCAGTGAGCATGACTACCTTCACGGGTAGCTTTGCCTTCGTAACCTTTTCCGCCACCTCTATGCCTGTCCCGCCGGGCATCTCTATGTCGAGGAGGGCCACGTCAGGCTTTGCCTCTCTTATGCCCCGCCACGCGGATTCGCCGTCCCCGGCCTCCGCCACCAGCTCAAAATCCGGTTCGTCCTTTACCCACGCCGCAAGGCCCGCTCGCGTCAGCGGATGGTCGTCAGCCAGCAGAATTTTTATCACGATGGAAGCCTCCCTGTGGATGTATTTTCATTGAAGATATCGATGTCAAACATACCAAAGTGCGGCCCGTTTCACAATTGTCAAGTTTACCAATTGAATTCTTCTACATTTTACATTGCGGCGGCGGAAGGCGATATTTAAAATACAGGAACTCAAGGTGGCTGGCGGAGCTATCTATTTGACAAAACACAGGAGGTGCAAAGATGTTGAAAAAAAAGCGGATGATATTAGCGGCCCTGGCTGTGGCCATGATCCTCGCGTTCGCGGGGAGCGCGCTTGCGTACTGCGGGCGTTACGGCGACGGGTGGGGGCTGGGACGCGACGACGGCAGAGGGTTGTATGGGCACGGTTTCGGCGGGCCGTGGCTGTGGGATTCGAACGCCTCCGTCCCGCAGGAGATCCGGGACAAGGCGGACGAGGCCAGGGACGTCATGGACGAACTCCGTGCCGAACTCTCGAAAAACCCGGTGGACAAAGACAGGGCGCTTGCGCTGTTCCGCAAGGGGCGCGACATCCGAAACGAGATAAGCGAGTGGTTCTTCCTGCAGCGCGTCGAGAGCATTTCACAGGGCACCGCAAAATCACAGTAAGCGGCGCTGCCAATAAAAATATCAAGTTCGTTTGATTTAGAATCGAAATAAAAAGTCCGAGGGGGCATCTCTGCCCCCTCGGACTTTTACGGTTTATAGCTGTTCTTGTTGGAAGGAGTGAGCTTGGTTTTTGTACGGGCTTGTGATTCTGCCCTGCTGTCTTCGGAGGGGCTGATTTTGCGCAGAGCTACAAGATCAGCCCTTCCTTTAGGGATACTTGCTTTGTGTCGGCGGCGATCCGTCGCGCCGTTCGGACGCCGCGCCTGTCAAGACTTACATCTGACCTGTGGTTTCGACCTGTGTGCAAACCTCCACATCGCCTCCCCTTGTCGCTTATTAAGGAAACGCCGACCTATTGCCGGTGCCGGGGATTCAAACCTTCTCAGGGCCCGAGCCCCAAAACGCTTGAATCCGTTTTGCCTCGTGAGCGGCGCATCCTTAAACTCAACGGGGACATATTAAGCCAAAAATCCGACATGGGCATTGTATCCAAGGACAACTATCACATTGTATATTTACGTAATTCTTCGCGCCCGATCACCCTCTGGTTCGAGCTGCCGACAAAGCCGTCCTCCAGCGTGCGAAGGCTCAGGTCAAACCTGCCGTCAACCAGGACATCCGTCATTTTGAGGAGTTCTTTATGACAGGCGTCCCCTGCCTCCGCTATTTCCTCTATCGTATAGCCCGTATAGAGCCACAGCCCCAGCCCCGCCTTGCGCGCCGCTTTTGCCAGAGGCAGCAGGTCTTTCGCCTGTAGGAGCGGTTCCCCGCCGGAGATGGAGAGACCGCTTAAAAGAGGGTTCGCCTCCGTTTCCCGCAGGAAATCGGAGGCGAGCTCGTCTGGTGATATCTCATACCCGCCCGCCGGGTCGTGGGTCAGTGGGTTGTGACACCCCTGGCAGGCATGGGGGCAACCCTGAGTGAATACGACATACCGGATCCCCGGGCCGTCCACGATGCTCTCGCGGACGATTCCGGCGATCCGCATTTTAGGAATCCCCGGTTGCCGGGCGGCCCTGGCCGTCCAGCCCGCCGACGCCGTGCTTCACCCTGTCGCGCTCCTCGGCCCGCTTGGCGTTGTTGAAGCGGTCGACGGTGCCGACGAGGTAGCCGGTGATGCGCCTGATGCGCTCGAAGTTTCTCTCCCCGTCGCCCTCCGACCTGCCGCATTTGGGGCACTGGTCGCCGATTATCCCGTTGTAGCCGCAGACAGGGTCGCGATCCACCGGGTGGTTGATGGAGCCGTACCCTACGCCAGACTTGGCCATGAACCGCACGACGTTTTCGAACGCGTCGAGATTGCGCGTCGGGTCGCCGTCAAGCTCCACGTAGGTAATGTGGCCGGCGTTGGTCAGCTCGTGGTACGGCGCTTCTATGGATATCTTCTTCGCGGCTGGGAGGCTGTGATAGACCGGCACGTGGAAGCTGTTCGTGTAATAGTCCCGGTCCGTGACGCCCTCTATGACCCCGAACTCATGCCGGTCCAGCCTGACGAAGCGGCCTGAAAGGCCTTCCGCAGGGGTTGCCAGGAGGGTAAAGTTGAGGCCGCTCGACTCCGTCTGCCTGTCCATCATCTGGCGCATGAAGCGGACTATGTCGAGCCCCAGCGACTGCGCCGCCTCGCTCTGTCCGTGATGCTCGCCGGTAAGCGACTTGAGTGCCTCGGCAAGCCCGATGAAGCCCATCGACAGCGAGCCGTGCCGCAGGATGTCCCCGACCTCGTCGTTCCACCCCAGCGTCTCGCTGTCCAGCCACACCCCTTGCCCCATCAGGAACGGATAGTTGCGGACCCGCCGCTTGCTCTGGATGCGAAAGCGCTCCATGAGCTGCGCGATGACGATTTTCGCGACCGCCTCCAGATCGGAGAAGAAAGCCGTGACGTTGCCCAGGGACTTGATGGCGATGCGCGGCAGGTTGACCGTGGTGAAGCTCAGGTTGCCGCGCCCGTTGCTTATCTCGCGCGCAGGGTCATAGGCGTTGCTGATGACCCTCGTGCGGCACCCCATGTACGCTATCTCCGTTTCGGGGCGTCCGGGCACGTAATATGCCGCGTTGAAAGGGGCGTCCATAAACGAGAAATTCGGGAAGAGCCTCTTCGCGGACACGCGGCAGGCGAGCTTGAAGAGGTCATAGTTCGGATCGCCGGGGTCGAAGCTCGTGCCGCTCTTCACCCTGAATATCTGTATCGGGAATATCGGCGTCTCCCCTCCGCCCAGCCCGGCCTCAGTCGCCAGGAGCACGGCCTTCATGGCCATGCGCCCCTCCGGCGACGTGTCCATCCCGTAGTTTATCGACGAGAACGGCGTCTGTGCGCCGGCGCGTGAGTGCATCGTGTTCAGGTTGTGTATCAGTGCCTCCATGGCCTGGTACGTCGCGCGCTCCGTCGCCGCTGTGGCGCGCTCCGCGGCGAACGCAAGCGCCTTCGAGGCGGCTTCCTCCGCAATGCCGGCGTCCTCCAGGATCTTGGCGACCTCCTGCATCCGTGACGAGCGGGGATGCTTGCCTGGTTCTCCCCTTTCTGGGGAAACGTCGCCAAGGCTCACCTCGCTGAGTGTCGGAAATTTTTTATCCTTGCGGAGGCCGTCCAGGATTTCAGCTATCCGCTCCTGCTCCGAATCGTCGAGTTCGCCTATCAGCGAGAGGGCCGTCCTCAAGAACTCGCCGAAGAAGCGGGCGAAGGTCTTGGCAACGCCCCTGCCCATCGCGTAATCGAAGTTGACGATGCTCTGCCCGCCGTGTTGGTCGTTCTGGTTGCTCTGTATCGCTATGCAGGCCAGCGCGGAGTACGACGCTATGTCGTTGGGCTCGCGCAGGACGCCGTGCCCCGTTGAAAAACCGCCGTCGAAGAGCTTCAGGAGGTCTATCTGACAGCAGGTCGTGGTGAGCGTGTAGAAATCCAGGTCATGGATGTGGATGTCGCCGGATTTATGGGCATTCGCGAAGCGCGGGTCTATCACGAACATCTCGTAAAACTTCTTCGCGCCCTCCGAGCCGTACTTCAGCATCGTCCCCATCGCCGTGTCCGCGTCGATGTTCGCGTTTTCGCGCTTTATGTCGCAGAGGGCCGAGCTCTTGAAGGCTATTTCCTCGTAGATGTGCATGAGGCTGGTGTTCATCTCCCGGACGCGGCTGCGCTCCGCCCTGTAGAGAATATAGGCGCGCGCGGTCAGCGCGTTGCCGTCCTCCATCAGCACCGCCTCGACCACGTCCTGAATCTGCTCCACGGACGGCGAAATCAGCCCCGTCGCCTCCAGACGATCCTCCACTCTCTTCGCTATATCCTCTGCACTGGCCACGCCGGTTTCCTGAGTGGCGCAAAAAGCCTTCGATATGGCCGCCGTAATCTTCGACCTGTCATAGCCCACCTGTCTGCCGTCGCGCTTTCTGATAGTCCGTATCAAATTTCAACCTCCTCATTGCTTGTAAAAATACCGATAAACTGTTTGCGGCTTCCTTCCGAATCCCTGCGCCCCGGTACGAAAAAGCTCCAGTTCCCAGTCGCTATTCGTTCCAGGCTGATTATATATCATATTAATTCTGAAGTAAAAGGCCAAAGAGCGCGGAGAGAGGGCATAAAAACGCGCTGAGGCCAGTAATAATCAGCTGCGGCCTCAAAACAGCGTTAAAATGATTTTAAATTGGTGGGCTTGTGAGTCGGTGTCTGCCGATAAGGTCGATGTGATGTCTACGCTTCCTTAGGAAAGCTAGGGTATCGAATATCTCAATGACTGCCTGAGTTTTTATCAAATATGCGTATTTGACTTCACGTTACCCGTAATAGTAAGATGATAACGTTGAGATATTCTCGTTATTTCATTACGACAAGCAGAGAATGTTTGGGTTATGCCCGCCATAGCGCTCTTGTGGTGTCTGTTGTGGACGTCAGTGTTTCTGGAAGGACGAAGGGAGGGGATGTGACAGTATCAGGGGAATTTGTATATAGAGATTGAGGATCTGCCCCGGTCAATGGTCGTTGGTGTGTTGCGGTCAAATACAGATGCGCCCCGTGGGGCGTCAACAAGGTAGAGGCGAATGAAGAGAATTAAGGTTGAATTCATAAACACATGCCCATGCTGTGAGGAACACGCGCATTTAGTCGAGGAGATCACCGGAAGAACCCCCGATCTCTTTGAAACTCATATTTACCGGGCGGGGAAGGATTTCAGTTATCTTAAAAAATATGGGGTGATCAGCAAGGGTACGCTGATAATAGACGGGAACGTCCGCATTGACGCACTGTCAAGACGAGTTATAGAAGACGCATTGGCCGACGCGACGCGACGAGCCCAAACAGATGTTTGAGTCCGTTGCCCTGGACATCTCGAGGATAATGCTCGTCTCGTGGGAAGGTCTGAACGGAACGGCACCGTGGCTCATCACAAGCTTTACAGCGGCGGGCGTCATTCGTAGTATCCTAAACCCTGGGGTGCTTCAGCGGTCGTTGGGTAACCCGCATCCAAGCTCCATTCTCAAGGCCGTCGCATCGGGGCTGCTGTTGCCGGTTTGTAGCTGCGGGGTTATCCCTCTTGGAATAAGCCTCTACTACAGCGGCGCATACATCGGTCCCACCCTTGCGTTCATGACGTCCACTCCGATCACGAATCCGGCAGCTCTGATGCTGGGCTTCGGCTTCTTCGGGCCCAAGCTGACCCTGCTTTATGTCGTATGCGGGCTTGCGCTCTCCGTCCTCATCGGATTTGCCGGAAACGCGCTCGCTGGACCGGAACTCTGTCTCGAAAGCGGCGAACCGGCACCAGAGGCACCAAACACAGCGAGTTACCCCACTCCGCTCATGGCCAGGATCATGGGGGGGATTTCTTGGGGATTTAGCGAACTTGGACCAATGGTCTCCAAATATGTTTGCATTGGCATGATACTGATGGGAGCGATTGCGGTGCTGGTTCCGCAGAGCTTCATCCGCAGCTCTCTGGGGAATCCCAGCATGATCTCCTTAGCAGGCGTGGCTGTGCTGGGATCCCTCATGTACGTCTGCGCCGTGGGGCATATACCGTTCATCGCCATGCTTGTGGCAAGCGGGGCCGCTCCAGGCGTCGCCGTGACATTTCTAATGGCTGGGGTTGCGACAAACCTCCCCGAGCTCCTCAGCATATACAAACTGATAGGCCGGCGCACCGCTGTTCTCTACTTCACGATGGTCACATCTGGAGCGTTGATATCGGGGGTTCTGGTCAACCTGACGCTAATGCCAGGCTTCGTCCCGTTCATGGATATGGAGGCCAACATGCGGTCACTGCGTCTGTCCAAATATCTCTCCCTTGCCCCATCCAACGTCACAAGGGCCGTATGTTCAGCATTCGTCATCGTAATGGCCTTGCGCCGTTTGTTGGGCACGGCAGCGCGCTTTGCGCGTTCCGTTCGACAATGACGCTCGGTCGCAGGGCGCGCGTGGCTCTCATCTGCGCGTTCTTTGCGGCACTGGCGTCCATTATGGTGCCTGGTGTTGTGGTATCCACGGTCACAGAGGGAGTAAACGCTCCGTTGCTTGCCGCATTCAAGGAGCGAATGCCGGACAATCCGGTAATTTACAGCGTTGCACACGACCTGAACGGCGATGGGATGGACGACCTGGTTGTAATCTACAATATCGCTCAGGACGTCAATCGAATGCTGGTGGTGTTCGCGGGGGCGGGAGAGTCAGATGTCCCGGTGTTTACAAACGCCCTCCCCGCGCCTGTATCAAACCAGGTCATTCAGTTCATGGATATAGACGAAAGGCCCCCGATGGAGTTCATTGTCTACGGTTCAAAGGGTCTGAATACGGGGTTTGCAATTTATCGCTGTCACGGCGACACGGTGGAAGATCTCTTTGGAGACAAGATGCACGAGTGCTGCAACTAAAATACTATTAGGAGGTGTTTTATCATGCGCAACTGTCTCCTTAAGCCGCTGTTCATCGCTCTGCTGGCTTTGCTGGCGTGGTGCCTTCCGGCTTGCGCCGAGAACATACCGGAGCTGACGGACGTTGATAAGAAATACACTATAAAGCTGGGGTACTACAACTGCGATCATATGACTGCGGCGCCAGTCGCTGATGCCGCAGGGATATACAAAGAACTTGGCCTGAAGGTCGATATCACAGGGAACGGCAAGGTGCCGGAGGCAATGGCGGCGGCTCAGATGGACGTGGGATACGTCAGCAACCGCACTGCTATGCTGGCCTTTCAGAAAGGGGCGCCCATAGTAGTTGCGGCCAATAATCACTCCGGCGGGTCATATTACCTCGTCGTCTCGAACAAAATCACGGCATCGCGGGATTTGCTGGGCAAAAAATTATCGCTGGGGACGTCCCCAGAGAAGAACAGCATATCCTGGGTCCGCATGGCTCGCCGTCTGAACTTGCCCGCAGAGGGCACGAACTACGAAGTCTTCAACATGTCCGATCATGATGAATACTTCGCAATGAAGGTTGGCCAGCTCGACGGTTACACGGCCTGCGATCCCTGGGCTTCTATGGCGATCTACGAGAAAACAGGCCGTATACTGGAGGCAGATTTGCCCTCTCTGCTCCCGGATAAAGACCGAGGGATTTGTTGCGCATACATAATGAGACAATCGTTCATCAGAGAACACCCCGCCCTGGCCGTTCGCATGATCATCGCCCACGTGCGCGGCATCGAGTACATATACACAAACCCGCTCAAGAGCGCTGAAATCTTCGCCGAGGCCTACAGCGTTCCGCTTGAGGTCGGACTCATGACGATTCACATGAAGACGGTTCAGGAGGGGCGAACCCTCACGTGGAAGGTCGAGCGCAACAGATGGGAGAGCGAGGTAAGACAGCTCATTGAGATAGGGAACATCTCGGAGTCCCCTGACCTCGATAAGTACCTATACATAGCGCCACTGGAGGAGAGCGGCGTCGATGATTTCGATTCGTTTATCGCTGAAAAGGTTGATCCTGTCTTCCCCGTAGGGATGCCCTACGAGAAGTGGAAGGCGAAGGCCTACGAGCTGGCCGCCGCAGCCCGATAAGTATGGCTGGATTCACGCCCCCTGGATGCACAGCCGGCCATGAAGCGCCTGACGACATCGCCGTACTCGGGAAGGATTGAGCTGAATTGATTGGAGCGCCAGCACGCCGGCTGATCGGAAGCCTCGCCCTCCTGCTCACGGCATTTGTCTTCGTTCGCAGGGCGAGTTTTTCGGAACCTCTTGGAGGTCTGCACATCCTCGTGCCTGACGACGCCGGCGGGTTGCCAATTCGGTTGATGCTGCTGTCAGAGGAGGACGGCCAGGATATTCTCATGGAGCGTCAGGAGGAGATTATACCGACCTCCGACTGCTGTTCGTCTGCGGCGCAATGGGCTATGAGCTGGGGAGGAGCGGACATCGCCGCTTTATGTCCGGACGCTGCGGCCTCGCTAGTCGAGAAAGACCCCAGATATTTTATCGTAGGCGCGTTTTTATACAACTCGGACGTGCTGGTGACCAGATCCGAAAACAGCTCATCGAAGAAGGCTGTCATGCAAAACCGAGGCTATCAGCGCGACCTCCTCGCCGACCGCATTGCAAGCGCCGATATCGTGCCAATGCTGCCGGCTGGAATCGTCTACGCGCTGGAGAAGGGTTTCATCGGCGGTGGGGTCATGGATGCCCTGATGAGCTGGGAGGTTCGGGGGGAGAAGAAACCGTTGGCTACCAGCGGGGACGTCTCCACTTACGTATTGGTGGCGAGCAAGGAGTTCGCGTCCAGCCCTGCCTTTGACGCGTTCGTTCTCCGCTTCGACAGGGCAATAGACGAACTATCGACTTACGAGGGCCTGAAAAACGCTGTTTTCAGCTACGCTGGTCTCCAGTGGAGCAAAGAGGATGCAGAGCTATGGAAAAAATTACGAATCAGATTCCAAAAAATATCTCGATAAGCGCGTTCCTCGGTGAAAAGGAGAGCTTGCGCGTCAGACTCCTGTCGCAGGCCGTGTCTTTGGCGCTTTTCATTTTATTATGGCGTAGAATGTCGCTTTACTACAACAACCAATTGCTCTTGCCCACGCCAGGCAGCACTTTTACGGCGTTCATCGGGCTCTTCGGCGATCCGGAGATCTGGGAAAATTTGTTGTTGACGCTGGAACGCGTCCTCAAGGGGTTCGCCTGCGCCCTGTTGATCGGCGCGCCAATAGGGTTGCTGATGGGTTCATCAAAGATTGCCATGTACATGTTTGACCCCCTTCTGGGTTGCATCAGACAGGTGCCGTTAATGGCATGGATTCCGCTCTCCATCATCTGGTTCGGCCTCGGCAACGGACCCACAATTTTCATGATTGCCCTGGCAGGTATCTTCGCCGTCGTCTTAAACACAGTAGCAGGGGTGAGAAACATCTCCCCCGACTATTATCACGCGGCGCGAAGCATGGGTGCCGGAACATGGTGCATATTCTTGCGAGTCGTGCTTCCATGCGCGCTCCCCGACATCCTGGGCGGCGCTCGGCTGGCGCTGGGCAGCGGCTGGATGGCTGTCATATGCGCGGAGTTCATAGCGACGAGCGCCGGATTCGGCTTCTCGATGGTGGAGGCCCAAACTAGGATGGAAACTGAAAAACTGCTGGCTTTGATGGTGCTTGGCGCGCTCGTTGGCTATACGATGGACAAGTGCGTATGCGCCATCGGTAACCGGCTCACGAGATGGAAATGATGCCAAAATGATAAAACTCAAGGTAGATCACATCCGCAAGACATTTTCCAGAAACGGGGAGGAACAAATAGTCCTTGAGGATGTTTCCTTCAGCGTCGACGAGGGCCGGTTCGTGTCCATACTTGGGCCATCCGGTTGCGGGAAGACGACGCTCCTCTCCATTCTGGCAGGATTTCAACGGGCAACTGGCGGCAGCATAACGCTTGGAGATCGCAAAGTATCGGGTCCGGGCCCAGACAGGGGTTTCGTGTTCCAGAATTACGCCCTATTCCCCTGGATGACCGTCAGGGAAAACGTCATGTTCCCGATGAAACGCCAACGGATTCCTAAAGATCAGAGGGAAAGGACGTTTGCAAGGCTCATCGGCATTGCGCAGCTGGAAGGGAGGGAGAATTTTTATCCGAAGGAGCTATCCGGCGGGATGAAACAGCGTACAGCCTTTATCCGGGCACTGGCCGGACAGCCTGAGATACTGCTGATGGACGAGCCGATGGGCGCGGTCGATTTTCAAATGCGCCAGAAATTGCAGGAAGAACTGGAATCCCTCTGGTTGAAGGAAAGAATTACAGTTATCATGGTCACTCACGATGTCGACGAAGCTGTATATCTCAGCGACAGGGTAATAGTTCTCTCTGCGCGGCGCGGATGCATCATGGACGACTCGCCGATAGATCTTCCACGCCCCAGAGACCGTGACGACCAGCACTACGAAGGACACAAGGCGAGGCTCAGCGCCCAGCTTCGCATGGCGTTCAGGGAGTCATGAAGCATCTCCGCGCTTCAGGGAAAACGACGGGAAATTCGTCAAAAAACTTTTCAGGAGGTTTTTAAAATGAAGGTTGCCTACATATTCGCCAGCACCACATCGCAGAAGATACTCGACTTGATGATCATCCCCCAGCTGGAGAACGGCATCCACGGCGCTGACGTAGCCGGGATGTTCTTTTTCATGGACAACGCGTTCTTTCTGCTGGATGGGGTCGATATGGCAAAAAGGCTGGCATCCATCCAGGAAAAGAATGGGATGCTGCTGATGGCCTGCGATAAGTGCGCAATCGAGCGCAAGATCGACGATAAGCTGATCAAGGGGGCCAGAATAGGCTGCTTCCCAACCCTGTACGCCGCGCTCGGCGAGGTCGGAGGGGTCGATCAGGTGATAACCCTTTAATAAATCTTTATGAAATATGACGTTGCGGCCTTAATGCCGCGCTATGTCTGCCGTTTAAATGGCACTGAGGCCGTTATCGGCCTCGATCTCGGTTCACGGGCTTCCAAGGGGGCGCTCTTTACTGGGAAGCATATTTTCGTGGCGCTCACGGCCACTGGCCTTTACATGCAGGAAACCGCCGACGATCTGGTGAGGAAGCTCTGCGATGAAGCGGATGTAGCGCGGCAGGCCATCCGTCATATTACCTGCACGGGCTACGGGCGGGTGGCCCTGTCGTTTTCGGATATACCGTATAACGTGGTAACGGAGATCTCCTGTCACGCGATGGGGGCTCATGTGTTGTTCCCGAGTGTGCGTACCATTATCGATATAGGCGGTCAGGATTCGAAGATAATCAAAATCAACCCATCGAACGGTTCTGTCAGGGAATTCGCCATGAACGACAAATGCGCTGCCGGCACTGGCCAGTTCCTGGAAAAGGCGGCGCTGCTTTTAGGCATTCCTCTGGATCAGATGGGACACCAGGCGTTGAGAGCTACCGCCCCTGCTGATATCAGCAGCCAGTGCGTAGTATTCGCTGAATCTGAAATGATCTCGCTGCGCGCCAAAGGAGCGCGGGCCGGCGACACGGGCACGATCTCGAATATCGCGGCTGGCATTCACTATTCAGCCGCCAGAAGGATCAACAACCTGTTGTCCCGGCTTGGCGGGGCCGAAAAAGACGTCGCGCTGACAGGAGGCGTATCCAGAAATCAGGGTATGCGGCAGATTTTAGAGAACATGGCCGGTGCCAAATTTGTCGCCTCTGATTTCGACACGACATTCGCCGGCGCTTTGGGGGCGGGAGTTTTCGCGGAGAAAAAAGCGGCTTCCGTCAGGAAGAGTGTCGCCGCCTCTTTGCCTTTTCAGCCTGTCAAGACGGGGATCATCCCTGAGATGGAAAATTTGATCAATGAAGCACAAAGTGAATTCATAGATAAAAAGAACGGCAGGAAAAAAGCTGTTTATTTCTGCACCTACACGCCGCTTGAAATCCTTAGCGCCGCTGGGGTTGATTACATGAGGCTTTTCAAAACCGGAGACCCCGAAACGCTCTCTGCGGGAGAGTTGCATACGCAGAGCGTTTTTTGCGATTTTTGCAAAAGCAGCATCGGTGGATTTGAAAGAACGAACCCCCTGTACAGTGCAGCCGACATCCTCTATAGCTTTCACACTTGCGCTTCGATAAAAAGAGCGAGCGAAGTTATCGAGAAGTTCCTGCCCGTAAGATTCCTCAATCTGCCAAAAATGCGGAACAGAGAGTCGTCCCGGGCTTTCTTCGCGGGTGAAATAAGAGTATTCACCCAAGACCTGGAAAATCTCAGCGGCGGACAGCTCACGGATGATGACATCCGTGAGCGGATAATCCTGTACAATAAACTGCGCGTTCTGTTAAAGCGAATGTCCGAGCTACGCAAGCAGCCTTATCCGATAATTAGCGGACGGGAGTTCCTGGAACTCGCGAAAGCGTACTATTACGTTCCGCCGCAAAGACTCTTGTCAGTGTACGAGCGCATGTACCTGGAACTTTCTTCGGAAGAAAAGAGCCAGGCCGCTACAGCGCCGCTCGATCAGTCTACAGACGCCAGACCCCTTCGCTTCATGATCAGCGGCAGCATCGGTGCCGACGGGGATGATCGCCTTCTGGATCTGATTGAAGGAGAACTCGGGGCAAGGGTTGTCGTGGAGGATCATTGCGCTGGTTTTAAACCTTTTTACTATACGGTACGGGAAACAGGAGACCCGATAAGGGCTTTGGCCGACGGCTATCTGGATCAGGCACCCTGCGCAAGGATGAAGACGCTTGAAGACAACGTCAAATTTTCGGGATTATTAGCTCAAGAATATAATGTTGACGCCGTGATTCACGTCACACTTAAATTTTGCTCATGCTACGGCGTCACCAAAAGAGTCTTTTTTGAGCATTTTCAGAGTCTGGGGCTGCCCGTGCTGGATCTGTCTCACAGTTACGCCAGCAGCGATTACGGTCAGGTAAAGACTCGGCTTGAAGCCATGAGGGAGTTGTTAAGGGGTGAATACGGGAAACGCCATGCCGGGGGATGACATTTTATTGAAAACGGGCACAGAAAGCGTAATTGATACGGAGAGCGCCGTGTATCTCCTGAAAAAACTGCAGCAGAATCACAACCTGACAAACATTGAGAAATTGGCTTCCGATGGCCGCAAGGCTGTCTGGGCTAGCGTCAATTGGGCTTTGCCGCTAGTACACGCCGCAGGGATTATTCCAGTCGACGTCGGCGCTCTCTGGAACACGCACAGCCACGAATCCGAAAGCACAGGCGAGAATTATTTTCAGATCCCGCCAGAATTTTGTTCGATGGTCAAGGTCATGGCGGGACGTTTTCACGAACGGAAGCCAGGTTTAATAAATAAATTTTTATACTTTGCCGCCACATGCCAGCCCTTCGCGGACGTCATGGATCTAGCGAAGCTGTCCGGTTATGACGTTTACGCCATTGAGAACGTCACGTCTTTTAAAGCCCAGGATAGGCGCAGCGAGGTGCTGGATTTTCTGGTAGAGGAACTTGAGCGCGTGACGCTTTGGCTGAACGACGGCGAACTTCTGCCTCCTGAGAAAATCCGAGCGGAGCTTGAACGCCGCAATGAAGTCACTCGAAAATTAAGAACTTTCTCCGATCTGCGGCGCCTCGCGCCTTCTGCCCTGTCAAATTCCGTCATGATGCGGGTGCTGATGGGAGCGTCTCATTATTTCGGCTGTTATGACGGCTATTCGGCCCTGCTCGATCGTTTTACGGATGAATTGAGGCTGGCGGCCGATCTCAGAACGGATGAAAACGACGATTATATCCCGATCCTGTTTGTTCATAACGGCGGCGCTTCCAAACATTACCTCAGTCTTATCGACGAGGCGCGCGCGCTCGTGGTCGGCTGGCCCTCTGCGATGTGGGACGGTCTCTATCGGCTGGATATCCCCCCTCTGGAATCCGTCGCGAATTATTTGTTTGACGCCCAACCGCTCGGAGAGCTGGGTGAAGTGGCCGGGACCTCCGCCGCTAACAGGTGTTTGCAAATCGAAAGGGAGTTGAAAAGGACAGGGGCCAAAGGGGTGGTTACAGTGTCCATGACTGGCTGTCCCTATGGCGGCGTGACGCAAAAGATTGAGCGCGAACATTTTGAGCGGCTCAATATACCGATCGTGACGCTTGAAAGCAATGTACACCAGGAACTCCCGGGAGAGGAACAGATTATGCGTATCAAGACGTTTTTCGAGATGCTCGATTCAGTTCAGTGACGGACCGCCAGAACCGCGCTAATGGCGTCAATGCCCGCCCACAGCGAAACCGTGTTAAAATCATCTTAAATGCGCTCTGTTACTGCATTTAGGCGTTATTAAGCGGAGACCAAATAGGACATACGGATATCAGAGCTTCGATCACTTCTCAAAAGACATCGCTCAACTTAAAAAAAGCGCAAGCAGGTTAATTGAACAGGCGGGACGTGGCGCGTCCGCGTTCAGTCGCGGCTCGTCTCGAAGCCTGGGATGGCGAGTTTTTTTTCGATCCACATGAAGAAGAAGGAGGCGAGCATCACCATCGCGAGGTAAACGAGGCCCACGACGGAGAATACCAGGGTGAAACGGAAGGAGCGGGTCGCCGCCATCTTCCCCGCGCCGGTGAGCTCTATGAAAGAGAGCATGTAGGCCAGA
>JAIRNC010000049.1 GCA_031258255.1 Synergistaceae bacterium | reverse complement strand
TTGACCGCAAGTACGGCATTCTCCGTTTTATTGAGGACGGCTATGAACCGTTTCATTTGACGGGAACCGAAGGCGTAATCGACGAAGTAGAGGACTACGTCCGCATACAACGTGAGCATCTGAAAACATCCCAACAGCATCTCATGTGATGACAGATGCGCTTCGCCATTCATGCCCTCGGTTTCAAATTAGCTTGCGCGTATATTATGGCGGCGAAGATCAGGGCGCAGCCCGCTATCTCCTTGGCCGACAGGATCTGCCCGAGGACGATCCATCCCGTGAGCGCGGCAAACACTGACTCCAGGCTCATCACGAGCGACGCCAGCGCCGGGTTCACGCTCTTCTGCCCGATTATCTGGAACGTATACCCGACCCCGCACGACAGCACGCCGGTGAATAAAATGGGCATCCGGGCGGCCCAGATCGACGAGAGATCCGGCCGTTCCGAGGCAAGCGCCATGACAAGGCTCAGTACGGCGGTCGCCAGAAATTGCAGAAAGGAGAGCTTCACCCCGTCCACCAGCGGAGAAAAGCGGTCTATCAGCAGTATGTGGACGGAAAACAACACGGCGCAGGCCAGCACCAGCAGATCGCCCCTGTTGACGGACGACACGTCGCCGCCGCCGCACAGAAAATACAGCCCCACTATCGCCGCCGCCGCGCAGAGCCACATGCGGAGGGCAACTTTCTTCCCGAGGAACAGCCCCAGCATCGGCACGATTATGATGTACAGCGTCGTGATGAAACCGGCTTTACCGACCGTCGTATAGACAATGCCCATCTGCTGCAAGGCAGCGCCTACGAACAGGACGCACCCGCAGGCCAGCCCGGCCACGAGGAGCGACCGGCCTCCGCCAGCCGGACGCGCTCCGCTCCCCGCCTGGTGGGATCTGATCCATATCACCGGCAAGAGGGAGAGCGCGCCCACGAAAAAGCGAACGGCGTTGAAGGTAGCGGGCTTTACGTGCTCCATCCCCATGCTCTGCGCCACGAACGCGCTGCCCCATATAAACGCGGCACAGGTCAGAAGCGCCGCGCCAATGGCCCCCTTACCCATTGCGGCACACCCCCGCAGCCCTCGCCTGCCCTGACGCGACGAAGGACTCTGCCGTAAATATCGCTATAGCAGCCCATATCAGCGCGAATGAGACGACCCTGGCCGCCGGCATCGGCTCGTGATAGACGAGCGTCGCCGTGAGGAACGTCATTATAGGGGACGTGTACTGTGCAAGACCCAAGAGCGTCATCGAGACCCTGCTCACGCCCCAGGCGAACACAATCAGAGGGATCGCAGTGAGGACGCCCGCGCCCATCAGGAGGACGGTCATGGAGACGGAGTACGGAAAGCCCAGCAGCCCCTTGCTATTGCGCCAGACCAGCCAAGCCAGCGCAAAGGGCGTCATGAGCGCCGTCTCCGCCATCATGCCGGTAATCGGATCGACTGCGGTGAGCTTCTTTAAAAGCCCGTACAGCCCGAAGGTGAACGCCAGGCCGAGGGAGACGAGCGGGAACCTGCCGAGATATGCCACCTCAGCCAGCACGCCGCAGATGGCAAGGGCGATAGCGGCCCACTGGGCTCTCCGAAGGCGCTCTTTAAAGAAAACCATCCCAAAGAGGATGCTGACCAGAGGATTGATGAAGTAGCCCAGGCTCGTCTCCAGTATCCTGCCGCTGTTCACAGCCCAGATGTACAGATACCAGTTCACCGTGATCACAGCACCAGAGGCGGCAAGCGAAAGGAGCGTCCTCCTGCCGCTTCGCAGGAGGGACATCACGCCGTCGGCGCGGCGGGACAGGACGAGCAGGAGGAACGTGAACGCGCAGGACCATATCGCCCTGTGGGCCAGCACCTCCAGCGGATCCAATGACGACATCGCCCTCCAGTAGACAGGCAGGATGCCCCACAGGACGTAGGCTGAAAAGATAGCGGCAAAGCCCTGCCTGCCTCCGCCCTTCATATCCGTCCCGTGCGGAATGCCACCCGCGCCGTTGCCGATGTTTTGCTGACAGTCCACATAAATCACCTCTGGCATGAGTATACATCCTATTGCCAATATTAGGCCTTTTTGCAAATCAGGCGCGCCCGTATATGTGGTAATATCTAAATAGATTTGGTTGGTTATAAATGTCAGAAAGGGTGTCTGCGCGTTTGAAACATATAGGAGGGATAGCGATTTGAGCACAGGACTCGTGGCGCGTAAAAACAAACCCTCGTCGTTTTGGATCGGCTTGGTCAATTCAGAATACCTTAGCATAATCAGAAACGCGCTGACCCTGACGCTCCCTGTTGTGATCGCCGGCGCCGTCGGCGTTTTGCTAAACAACTTCCCCATAGAGGCTTACCAGAACATGATGCGAGGCGTCTTCGGGGAGGGTTGGCGTGCCTTCGGCGGCTATATCTGGGACGGGACGCTCGCCATACTCTCCCCAGTGACGGTGTTTACGATAGGCTACAACATAGCGGAGAGCCACAACCAGAAGCACCTGCTCGACAACGTCCACCCCGCGATCTTGGGTACCGTGGCCTTCTGTTCGCTGCTCACCATTATCGAGCCATCGTCCAAGGATTTCGCCATACCCTATAACTGGGTCGGCATTCACGGGCTTTTCCTGGCGATCGCCTCTAGCATCATATCATCGGAGCTCTTTCTGCGGTTTTTCAGCGTCAGGCGGCTTCGGATCCGCTTTTTTTCAAAGGAGGCGGGGTCGGCCATGTCCACCATATTCAGCGCGCTCGTACCGGCCGTCCTGACAATCGGGTTATTCGCGCTCTTCAAGGTCGGCATGGCGGCTATCGGCGTAAGTGACATCCACTCGCTCATCTATGACGCCATAGCCGCCCCGTTCAAGAACCTCGGGAACAACCTCGGCACGGCGCTCATCTACAACTTCATAAGACACTTTTTATGGTTTTTGGGCATACACGGGTCGAACGCCATGGAGCCAGTGATGACCGAAATCTACGCGTCCGCGATGCGCTTAAACGAACTCGCGGTGGCTACGGGGGAGCGAGCGCCCTTCATAATCACCAAGACGTTCTTCGACACCTACATCTCAATCGGCGGCGCGGGCAACACTCTGTCCCTGCTCATCGCGCTCTTCCTGACGCGCATGAACAGCGGCTTGAAGCGCATCGCCCAGATACTCTCGTCCCGGCGATATTCAATATAAATGAGACGCTCATCTTCGGGCTGCCGATAGTCCTGAACCCTATTTACATCGTCCCCTTCATCGCGACGCCGATGGTGCTGACCGTGATATCGTACTATGCCGTGGCGCTGGGGATCATACCGGAGTCCACAGTCGAGGTGGCATGGACGACGCCGGTGCTGGTCAGCGGCTACGCCGCCGCCGGGTCGGTGGCTGGGGGCGCCCTCCAGCTCTTCAACCTCGCTGTCGGCTTTTTGATCTACTTGCCCTTCGTCCGCGCGGCGGAGAAGGCGCAGCAGATCAGGTTCGAGGCTGTGTACAGCGAGCTTTTGGACGCTAGCGGAAACATGGAGGGCGCCACCGCGAACCTGACGGACCGCCCGGGGGAGATAGGCGCGATTTCAAGGGCGCTCGCCAGCGACCTGCTGGACTCGATAAAGAAAAAGGAACTTTTCCTCGAATACCAGCCTCAGGTGGACTGTATTACTGGAAAGGTGGTCGGCGTCGAGGCGCTTTTGCGATGGCGTCACGCCAGCATCGGCCGCGTACCCCCGTCCCTCTTCGTCACGCTGGCCGAGGAGGTAGGCTTTATCGGGGAGATGGGCCTGTGGGTGTGCGACGAGTCATGCAGACAGATGAAGGAGTGGCTCGACCGTGGGATCACGGACATCGTGATGTCCTTCAACGTTTCGGTCAAACAGCTCGGCGATCCCGACCTGCCGGAGAAGATAGGGGGGTGCATAAAAAAATACGGGCTCGACCCGTCCTGCATGAAGGCGGAGGTGACAGAGTCGACTGGCCTCTCCTCGGACATGGGGCATAACATACTGCTCCAGGACATACGCCACATGGGGGTCAATATCGCAATAGACGATTTCGGCATGGGACACAGCTCGCTCGTCTACCTTAAGCAATTTCCAGTGGCGATGATAAAGCTCGACGGCAGCCTCGTGAAGGACGTCACGGTGAGCAAAATCAGCTCCGACATCATCTCGTCCATCAGCGACCTGTGCAGGAGCATGGACATCGAACTGCTGGCCGAGTTCGTCGAGACCGAGGGGCAGGCCGTAGCGCTGAAATCCCTGGGCTGTCACGTATTCCAGGGATGGCTTTACAGCCGCTCCCTCCCGCCGGACGAATGCGAGGCAGCAATACGCCGGGGCTTCGGGACATATTGAGGGGGCCGGGCAAATCAGAGACGGAAGAGGGGCTTCACGATGCTCGAGGATCTTTCGCAGCACGTTCTGGACATAGCGGAAAACAGCGTCGCCGCTCTGGCTTCGTCGGTATCGATAGAGATAGCGGAGGACGTGCCGGGCAATGTCCTCCTGATGGCGGTGGAGGATGACGGGAAGGGCATGTCGGCTGATTTTTTGGAGAGGGTGACGGATCCGTTCACCACCACCAGGACGACGCGGAGGGTCGGCATGGGCATCCCGTTTTTGAAGCAATCCGCTGAACTCTGCGGCGGGCGTTTTAAAATCGCCTCGACGCTCGGGGCGGGGACGCGCATAGAGGCCACGTTCAAATACGACAGCATAGACCGCCCGCCTCTGGGGGACATGCCGGCCTCGGTCATGGTGATCTTCATGGGCCACCCGGAGATAGACTGGACTTACAGGCACGTCTATAACGGCAAAGACTTCTCGATTTCTACGGTCGAATTAGTCGAGGCCCTGGAGGACAGGGAACTGCTCCGTTCCACGGAGGTGGGCCTGTGGATCCGAGATCAGATAGACGAAGCGCTATCAGAGTTGCGCAATTGAGAATCTATGCGGTATAATAAACGCAGTTCCTGCGGTGTACGTGTTACGGGAAATGCCTTGAGCCAACGTCCAAAACCCGCGGGGGTCGCTTCGGGCCGGCAGCGACGGCGAATGCTGTCCAAGCCAAGGCTCGAGGATCTCCACTCCATAATGGAGCGGGTCAAGGTACGCCGTTCACGGCACCGCGGGTCTTTCTTTAAAGGATTCGCTAACTCATGTGTTCCCCGGAGAAACGAAGATGCCATTTAAACTGCCGTTCTGGTCGCCCTCTGATGCTGATGCCGTCCTGTTCGACTGGGATGGCGTAATTGCGAACACCAGCCTCGACTTTTCAACGCTGCGCAAAAAATATTACGGCGACAGAAGGGCTATGTTGCTCGAGGATTCCGTGTCACTGCCTCCTGAGGAGCGAGAGGCGCTCCTGCGCGAGATCGAGGAGCTGGAGATTGCGGGAGCGGCCGCGGCCACGCCGGTGCCTGGCGCCTCGGACGTCATCGGATGGTTTGAAAAGCATGGTATCCCCTGGGCCGTCGTCTCCAGGAACTGCCGGAGATCCATACTTAAGGCAGCTGAGACGCTGTCGGTAGATCTGCCGGAAGTCGTCCGCTCCAGGGACGACGGCCACAGCGTAAAACCAGACCCCAGGGCGCTCACCGAGACGTGCGGCGCGATTGGCGCAAACCCCGCTCAGACCCTATTGATCGGCGACTACATATACGACATGACCGGCGCGCGCAGGGCCGGCATGAGGGGCGTCCTCGTCAGGGAGACGGTCGAACCCGGGTGGGACGAGTGGCTTGAGTTCTCTTGCCGCTCGATGGGCGAACTCCTGCAAGCGCTCGAATCCCCCTCCCCCATAGTCCCGTGGGAGTATCAGGAGACGGCAACGCTATACGGGGCGGATTTTCTGGCGAAAACGGCCACGATGACCGCTCTGGTGCCGGACGATCTGCCGCGTGGATGCGACGCGCGGCTTTTGTCCGCCGCGTCCCTGGGGATAGGCTCGTTCGCCGTCGGGGACGCCATTTTCAGCCCCCGGCAGTGGAAGGAAAACCCCTCCTTCGAGCCGGCTTGCATGGGATTACCTCTCCGAGAAGCCGTAGGACGGCTCCTAAGCGCCAGGTTCCCCCTCGTATCAGTTGAGCGCGCCGCCGCCGCAGGGCGCTGCATAAAACTGCCCGACCGCCCGGACGCGATAGAGGGCTTTCTGGAGACCGCGCGGGCCGATGGCTGACCTGTTCGGCGACTTCGACGAGGCCACTCGGCGGGAGGCCCACGTAGACAGGAAAAATTTCGAGGTGCCGCTCGCCGAGAGGATGCGCCCGCAGACGCTGGACGAGTACGCTGGGCAGGAGCATATAATCGGGCCGGGCAAGCCGCTCCGTGCGCTGATCGAAGCCGGCAGGCTGCCGAGTTGCGTACTCTACGGGAACCCCGGCATCGGCAAGACGACGCTGGTGCGGGTGATGGCCGCCGCCACGAAGCGCGAGCTGCTGGAGATAAACGCCGTGAGCGCTAAGGTCTCGCAAATCCGGGATCTGCTGGAGGAGGCCACTGGCTTCAGGGCTGCCAGCGGCAGGAACGCCGTAGCGTTCGTTGACGAGATATACCATCTGAACAGCGGCCAGCAGAACGTCCTCTTGCCAGCCGTGGAGCGCGGCGATATCATCTTGGTCGGCACGACCTCCGAGAACCCCTGGTTTGAAATCAACAAGACCCTGCTCTCCAGGATGATCGTCTACACTCTGAAACCGCTGGAAGCGGCAGACGTCGCGCGTCTGCTGCGGAGGGCGATCGACGACAACGAGCGCGGGCTCGGCAAGTTCAGCGTCTCGGCTGACGACGACGTGCTGCTCCATATCGCATCCCTCACCAGCGGCGACGCGAGACAGGCGCTCACGCGCCTGGAGGCCGCCGCTACGAGCGTCGCCCTGGGGGGAGGGAGCGTGCTGACGCGGGAGGCGGTGGACGAGGCCACGGGGCGGGGGACGCTACGTTACGACAGGGCGAGCGCCGACCACTACTCTGTGATTTCAGCGCTGATCAAGAGCGTCCGAGGATCCGACCCGGACGCCGCCCTGTACTGGCTCGCGAGGATGCTGGCCTCTGGCGACGACGTCAGGTTCATCTGCCGGAGGCTCTGCATTCTTGCCGCCGAGGACGTGGGGCTGGCCGACCCGATAGCCCTGATACTGGCCGAGAGCTGCGCGTCGGCCTGTGACCGCGTGGGGCTGCCGGAGGCCAAGCTGATAATGGCAGAAACGGTCGTCTACCTCGCGTCCGCCCCCAAGAGCAACTCCGCCTACATGGCGATCGACGCGGCGGAAAAGGCCGTGTCCGCAGGTGATATAATGGAGGTACCGTATCATCTGCGAAACGACGGCGAGGGCTATGTCTATCCGCACGACGACCCGAGGCACTGGGTGCCTCAGAAGTACCTGCCCAAGCCGGCCAGGTTCTATTACCCTGGCGGCCTTGGCGCTGAGACGCGTATGGCGGAGAGGCTGAAGCGCTTCTGGAAACGCTTCTCTGATGGAGAGTAGCACGCGCTTGCAAGGGGGCCGAGCATGGCTAGCTTCAAGGACTATTACTTCATTTTAGGCGTACCGAAAACAGCGACGCAGGAAGAAATAGGGATAGCGTACCGGTTCAGCCGGGATTCCATGAACACAGGCAGCGCTGGCGCCTTTGCCTCAGACAGCGATTATCAGGCCGCTATGTTGCGCGACATCGACGAGGCATACGAATGCCTGAGCGACCAGTCACGGCGCAGGGACTACGACCTCAGGCTCGGCGCTGATTTGCCTAGGCCGCGCCTGGAGCAAAACAACCCTGCCGCGAGGGCCGCCAACGCGAAGGAGTCCATAGAGTTCTGTTTCGCCGCCATGAAAAAAAAGAAGTCCAGGTCGCTCCCCACCATGGGGAGATTCTTGAGCGCGTTGGTCTTTGTGGCGGGCTTCGGTATCTGCGCGATTTTAGGGGTCAGCTACTTCAAGACCGGAAAATTAACCCTTAGCCTGGACATGCCCAAAGCGGCGCTCACGACTCAAGCGCCTGCCGCTGGTACGCCACCAGATGCAGACGACGCCCCAGAGCACCTGCAGCCGAAAACCCCCGCAGCCGGTGGACGGGGATACGTCAGGGTATACGACATACCGTATGGCGGGATAGTGTCTGCGACGAGGGGCGAGTGCAGAAAGGACCCCTCCCCCGATTCCCCCGTATTGACCAGTATGCCCCGGAACGCCACTGTGTTCGTGGCGAAGGAGTCAAAGGGCGCGGACGGCGAAACCTGGTATTTCGTCGACTGCAACGCCGGGAAGGGATGGGTGCGCGGCAAAGAGCTGAAGGTCTACAAGTGATTCAGAGCAAGACAAGAGAAAACCTCTAACCAATCAGTCGCGTTACGCGCGTAAAATGCACATTATCCAATAAGCAGATCAATCAGAGCTAAAGCGCGCTCACTCATCCTCTGGGTGGCGCGACACCTCCGGGTGCCGTGAGATGTACTCCAGAAGGCCGTCCCTGGTGTTGGCCAAGTGCAGCTTCATGTTCTCCCTGGCGGCAACGGCGTCCCCATCCAGCACGGAGTCAATTATGGCAATATGCTCCATCGAGGAGCTTACCTTGGGGATCGCGTCTATCGCGTAGTGTCTGCATATCCCTATGATGGCCCCAACCTTCTCCAGCATAAAGTCGAGAAAGTTGTTCCGCGCGTTTTTTGAAAGGCCGGAGTGAAATTCCTCGTCCATGATCATGAACCTCTGCGCGTCCCAGTCGTTCGAGACGGCCTCGAAGGATTCCCTCAAGCGCCGCAGCTCCTTTTTAGGGGGATCCTCGCAGATATGTTCCACCGCTATGAGCTCAAGCGCCGTGCGAATCTCGTAGAGGTCCAGCACGTCCTTCGGAGTGGGCAGGAGGACGTAAGCGCCCCGGCGAGGCGCGAACGACACGAGCCCTGCCTCGGCGAGCTGGCGGATCGCCTCCCTCACCGGCGTCCTTGAAACGTCGAACTGCTTGGAAATATCGATCTCCGAGAGTTTCGATCCGGCCGGGATGACGCCTGTGACTATCGCCTCCTTGATCTTATCATAGACCACCTCTCTGAGGTTGGGCATGTTTGCGGGTGAAAATATCTTTCGCTTCATCGTCAGGGATCACCACAATCAATAATGACTTTCGTTTACGCCACGCACAAACATAACAGCGAAGGCGCATTATTGCAATACGTCCAAGCCAGGCGATCAAAAAAAATAGCGCTTCCCTGCTGCCGCCCAGCTATAAAAATATAACTCGAGAACACTGGAAAATAGAGAGCCTGCACTGGATGCTCGATGTTGTTTTCTCCGAAGACGAATGCCGTTTACAATCTGAGGAATCAGCGATTCCCTTATCTTTCAATATTCGCTTCTCCAGTTTGAGAATATGGCTTTCGCTTCTTTCAAAAAAGAGTACGGAATGGTGATCGTTTCGTCGGTAACCACTTTATATTTGGGGAATATTGGAACAGGGTTGCAGCCGCCGGACACGACCTCGACCTGCTCCATTCTGAACCTGTTCCCGCAATTCTGGCAGACGAGCGCATTCCCTTCCTGAACGTAATAGCCGCGACCCGAATCAAAACAGACCTGGCAGGTGTTGAACGCGGTCCGATTCGTTCCATCAGGGGCTTTGACGGCTATTACTTCCATGCGTGTCCCTTCCACCTCAACCGGATAAAATTTCGCTGTCGAGGATATTTCACTGACCGGAATAACCACGTCTTTGTCGATTACCACAAGCTCCTTCGCGTTTCCGGCGCGACTCGCGAACGCAAACGACGCTATTGAAATCAAAACCGCGAATGAGACAAATACAGGCAACGACCATTTTCTTTGATTTTTCTCTTTCAACATTTTACAGCAAACCTCCACAAGATTACTTCAGGTCGAACGGCCTCAGGAATTTTTCGGCCTCGAACTTTCTTCCTCTCGCGTCCTCGAGAGGCACCTTGGCGTAAGTCCAGCCTTCCACCTTCGCTGGGTCGACGCCCGCGTCTGTCAGTATCTTGGGATCGACCACGAACACGATGTCCTTGTCGTTCTTGCTCATGTCCTTTGCCCATTCGAACAACGAGCCGTCCGCGACGGTGATCCCGTAATGATCCAGCGCGGCATGATAACCTATGCTCTCCCTGTCCAGTTTCACTATCTGCTCGAACGATGAGAGCGGCGTTATCTCGCCGTCATACTTGAGTTCCCCCTTGGAGAGTTTTTTCCCGACCATTACCTTTCCCCTGTCGTCCAGCATCCCCTTCATTTCGGCCGGCAGCTTGCTTATGTCAAGCCCGGCGTTTATGAATGGCTCGGCGTCAAAGCAGACAAAAGTGTCGTATGTCTGCATGTCGTCCGCCGATTTCCTCCACCAGAAGGCCGCGTTGCCGTCCGGGTCGCTCAAAACCCATGCGCCCATTTCGTCGTCCGCGGCCGGAGGGAACTCCAGCGCGTCCAGCATGGCGGAAAAAGAGGTGACGGCGGTCTGCCCGACGATATCCGTGTTAAACGCGGCCTCGGATTTTCCAAGACCGAACGCGGCGAGAAGCGCGGCTGACAATACTGTTAACATTACCTTGTGTGACAACGATTTCTTAAACATTAAAAATTCCCCCTTCAAGCGTCTGATATACTCATCGACTTCCCGCCACTGCGGGTTTGAACTTCCTGAGACGGAGCGCGTTGGTCAGCACCGAAACGGAACTGAGGGACATCGCCGCAGCCGCCAGCATCGGGTTCAGAAGCGGACCGCCGAAGAGATACAGCAATCCCGCCGCGACCGGTATGCCCGCTGTGTTATAGGCGAACGCCCAGAACAGATTCTCCTTGATGTTGCGGATGGTCGCCCGCGACAGGGCTATGGCCGTCGGGACGTCCATGAGGTCGCTTTTCATCAGCACGATGTCGGCGGATTCCATAGCTATATCCGTGCCCGAGCCTATCGCGATCCCAATGTCCGCCTGAACGAGGGCGGGGGCGTCGTTGATGCCGTCGCCCACCATGCCGACGCGCAAGCCCTCGGCCTGGAGTTTTTTCACCTCGCCGGATTTGTCCTGGGGCAGCACCTCGGCCAGAACGCGGTCTATCCCGACCTGACGGGCTATCGCGTTCGCCGTCTTTTTGTTGTCGCCCGTTATCATCGCCACGCCGATGCCCATGCCACGAAGAACCTTTATGGCCTCGGCGCTGCTTTTCTTCAGAACGTCGGCTACGGCCACTATGCCGGCCAGCTTGCCGCCGAAAACGACGTACATCGGCGTCTTGCCCTCTTCCGCCAAGCGGTCGGATTCGCCTTCGAGTTCGCCCAGCGGGATTCCGCGCTCATCCATCAATTTCCGGTTCCCGATGAAAAACCTGTCGCCTCCTATCTCGGCTTCCACGCCCAAGCCGGTGAGCGCGTTAAAATTTCCGACTTCAAGAAATTCGATGCCCTCCCGCTCTGCCGCCCTCACTATCGCTGACGCGAGCGGATGTTCCGACCCCTTTTCCACCGACGCTGTTATCTGGAGAAGACGATGCCGGTCGGCGCTCCCCGGGCCGCCGGCCACCACGATATCGGTGACTTCCGGCTTGCCCTCCGTCAGTGT
Organism: Synergistaceae bacterium; assembly: GCA_031258255.1. Taxonomy (GTDB): domain Bacteria; phylum Synergistota; class Synergistia; order Synergistales; family Synergistaceae; genus JAIRNC01. The sequence goes on along the minus strand of JAIRNC010000049.1, from coordinate 10,524 downwards.
CCCGGTCTTGTCGAAGACTATCGTGTTGAGTTTGTGCGTGGTCTCAAGGGCGGGGCCACCCTTGAAGAGAATCCCGTATTCCGCCCCTTTGCCGGTCCCCACCATTATCGCGGTCGGCGTCGCGAGCCCCAGCGCGCAGGGGCAGGCGATTATCAATACCGAAATGAATATTGTCAGGGCGAACTGAAAACTCGAAACGTACTGCGGCGGAGTCCCCAGGAAATACCACGCCGCAGCCGAAGCGACAGCCAGCACGCATACCGCCGGTACGAAATATCCCGATACGATATCCGCCATCGCCGCTATCGGGGCTTTGGAACCCTGAGCGTCCTCGACGAGCTTTATTATCTGAGCCAGCGCCGTATCGCTCCCTACTTTCGTGGCCTCGAACTTTATCACGCCGTTCTGGTTGATCGTCGCGGCAAACACTTTGTCGCCAGGCTTCTTGTCTATGGGGATGCTCTCACCGGTGAGCATCGATTCATCCACGGCGGAATGTCCGTCCCTTATCACGCCGTCCACGGGAATTTTGCCTCCCGGTTTGACCAGGACGACGTGCCCGATCTCCACCTCGTCGATGGGTATTTCCGTCTCTTTGCCGTCCAGAACGACTATGGCGGTTTTAGGGGCGAGCCCCATCAGCTTCTTGATGGCCTCCGAGGTTTTCCCCTTCGATACGGATTCAAGGTATTTGCCGAGGAGGATGAGCGTGATGATCACGCCGGCCGATTCGAAATACAACCCCTCCACGTACCCGAAGTTGCCGATAAGGATCTGATACATCGAATAAAGGCTGTATATCAGCGCCGCGGACGTCCCTATCGCTATCAGGGAGTCCATATTGGGGCTCCGCTGGACGAACGCCTTGAAGCCCACAGTATAGAACCTGTATCCGGCTATAACTATGGGAACCGTCAGCACCAGCTGGACGATGGCGTAATTCAGCGGATACTGCATGGGATTTAAGGTTCTGGGTATCGGGAACGGCAACCACCAGATCATGGAACCCATGGCGATATAAAGAAGGGGCGTTCCGAAAAGGGCTGAGACGATGAATTTTCTTTTGAGGACGCGAATCTCGCGCTCCTTGCGTATTTTGTCCTCGTCAACCGCACCTTTGCGCTCCATCTCGAGTGGCGTATAGCCGATCGACGAGATCGCGTCCCTTATTTGTGGGAGCTTGATCGACGCTGGGTCGTATGTCACCGTGGCCTTTTCGGTCGCGAAGTTCACCGTCACGGTCAAAACCCCGGGCAGTTTGCCTACCGCCTTTTCAACGCGTTTGGCACAGGCCGCGCATGTCATTCCCGCGATGGGGATATTCACGACGCCGTGTTTCGTCTCTTCGACGACTCCGTAGCCGATTCCGGCGATGGTCTCCCGAATTGCCGACAGGGGCAGCGCGCCTTCGTCGTAATCCACCGTCAGTTTTTCAGTGGCGAAATTTACGGACGCCTGTCCAACACCGCCGAGCTTGCCTATGGCTTTCTCGATCCGTTTGGCGCAGGCCGCGCATGTCATGCCGCTTATCGTAAGCGTTTCCCTGCTCATAAATTTATCACTCCTTTCACCCTTTTATTATACGGGACTTGGGCCGGAGAGTCCTCTCTATCCCCCTGGCGCACGCTGGGCACGCCATCCCGCTTATGTTCAGTGCTTCCTTTCACAGTGACCGTCTCCAACAAGTATTTATGATTTTTTGAACTCGTATCATCGTCAGAAGCCCCCAGCGCAGCAGCTGCAAGCAGCGCCCGCCAATTGATCGTATCCTTCCAATTCCGCGGCTTCGGCCGCGCCGGGCGCCGCGGCTGCCGAAACGGGCATATCGCCGTCCACGACCGTTATCGTGCTTCTTATCATCCCCATCCAGCAGCTGTATCTATATGTTCCGGGCTTTGTCGGGGTAAATTCGACCACCGTGTCGCCGACTTTGAGCTTTTGCTGGATATTGAACGATGGAATGAGTATCGCGTTATTACAGCCGTTGACCGTCCCCGGATCGGCATGAATCGTCCACTTGACCGGCACCCCTGCCTTTACGGTTATGGGAGAGTAGCGTCCGTATTTAGTCAGGCTGGTGGTTATCTCTTGTACCGCGTCGGAACCGTAACTTGATATCACGGCGACCGGCGCGTTCGCCGACGGGCTCGCGCCAACGCCGCCGCCGGAATATAACCGGCTTGAGATTCCGCTGAAGCTCATCCCGGAAAGGGCCGTGCCGTTGCTGAACATCACGACGCCCATTATGATCACAAGCGCGGCGCCAAGCCTCATAACCCTTCCCGCGAATTTTTTGCTCATGAGGGAACCGAACGCGCCGAGGCCGAACATGAGAGGCACGGTCCCCAGGCTGAACGCCAGCATCGCGAGAGCGCCCCTGAGGGGGCTGCCGGTCGACAGCGCGTAAATTTGCATGGCCTGCAGCGGGCCGCAGGGCATCAGACCGTTCAGGAGACCGACGACGAGAGGCCCCTTGCCGCTTTTCCCCCGTTCCAGCCTTCGCGTGATGAATTTTGGCAGACGCGGCGTCAAGGCTCTCAGGTAATTGAACATCCCCAGCATGTTCATGCCGAGCATGACCATGAATATCCCGGCGATTATCTGGACCACGCCGCGCGCGACCCCTGAAAAGCTGATTACGGCGCCGAGAGCGCCCACTATCCCTCCGACAAGGGTGTAGGATATGACCCTGCCCGCGTTATAGAGGACGGTTGGCCGTAAATTCGAATACGACAGGAGGCGGCCGGCCCTTTGACCGCCTGTTTCGCTGCCGCTCAAGGATTGCGAGAGGTTGATGCCTCCGCACATCGCGATACAGTGAGCGGATGTAAGCAGTCCCACGACGAAAAGCATTCCGTAGCCCATGCCACGCTCCGCTTGAGGGAAGAAATTGAAGACGCTCGTTAAAATCCCTCCGCCGCCCTGACTGAGGAACATGTACAGCGCGGCTATGATCAGAAGGACGCCGATGAAGCTGCTCCTGTCACCATTTGCCCGTCCTTTGTCGTTCGGACGAATCACTTTGTAATCGAGTTCCTCTATGGCTTTTTCTATCTCAGCGAGTTTGATTTTTTGATCGTCGAAAAGGACCTTCGCCGTCCCGTGAGAGTAGCTGACCTCCGCTTCCGTTACGCCGTCCATCGAGCGCAGGCGTTTTCCTATTCTGTTTTGGCACGATACGCAGGTCATGCCGCCTATGGCCAGATGCTCAGTTTTCAATGTCTTCCGCGTCATAATGACGAACACCTCTATTCACGATCTTTGATGGCGCTCGGATCCCCAACGCGCAGAGCTTACACCTCTAATATGGATTTTGTATGAAGGAAAGTGCGTTAAAATACACAATAATGATGGGCGCTGGCGACGAATGGGCGGTCGCTCCCTTCGACAGGCCGGAGCCCCGTGGTTACGTGGAGCCCTCGCCGCGCATGTTTGGCGCGATGGCCGACACCTTGGGCCGTCTGGGAGGATTTGTCAAGGAGGTTTTGAATGTGTCTTTGAGTGACGCAGAACCAAAATCAATGGCGGGCGGCATTTTAGCACTGCCCGCCGGTTTTTCGGTATTAATCCCTTTACTCCTCAGAGCCAGTCAACTTTCGCTGCCCATTGACAGATGCCGCTGATCACGCCGCAGACAAGTATGACGAGGACGGGATTCATCTTGAATTTTCGTAGCAGGAACAGCCCTGCGGCAAACAGGGCGGCAGCGAGGAAATCGATAGATGCCGCATCCCACGTAAAACCGCCCGTGCCCCATAGGGACAACACGAGGACGGACAGCCCCGCCGAGAAGATGAGGGCGACCGCTGTCGGCCGCAGACATGCCAGCACGCCTTTGAGTGCCGTCAGTTCCCTGTACTTGCCGTACAGCCATGCAAGCGACGACACGATGACGCAGGACGGCAGTATGTAGCCAAAAGTGGATGCCAGCGCTCCTGGCAGGCCAGCAATCTGGGTGCCGACGAAGGTGGCCGAATTGATGGCGATGGGACCAGGCGTTATTTCCGAAATGGCGATGAGGTCGGTAAACTCGGCAAGGGTCAGCCAGCCGCGTATATCCACGACCTGGTTTTGTATCAGGGGCATGGCGGCCATGCCGCCGCCAAAACTGAACAACCCTATTTGAAAGAAGCTCAAGAACAGTTGCAGATAGATCATGCCCTATATACGCTCCTTTCCCGTTTTTTTATCGCGCAGACTTACCAGCGCACCCAGTGCGCCGCAGAACAGGATGATGTGAATGACGTTGACGCGCAGCACATAATATACGACAAAAGCCCCGGCCATGATGAGAATGGGCAGCGGCTTCTTGGTCTTGAGGATCTTGCCACCCATCGAGATCACAACGTCGAAAATGACCGCGCAGATACCGGCTGTCATGCCCTTGAATATGGCGCTCACCGCAGCGTTGTGGCGGAACACGGCGTAGAACAGCGATATTACCGAGAGGGTAACGAGGGGCGGCAACACGGTCCCTGCAATCGCCACCGATGCCCCGGACAAACCCATCAGCCGCCAGCCAACGAGGATGGCGGCGTTAACCGCCACCGCGCCTGGCGAGGACTGTGCCATCGCCACAATGTTCAGCATTTCTTCTTCTTCCAGCCACTCCAGTTCGTCCACAAACTTCTTCTTCATGAGCGGGATGATGACATACCCGCCGCCAAACGTGAAGGCGCTTAAAAAGAAGGTGGATTTGAACAGCCTGAAATAGTTTTTCAGGTTTTTCTCCATGAAACACTCCCTTGTGATATCATCACACGCCCGCGCCGCCTATAAAACGGCCTATCGCGAACGCCATCAGGTCAGGCGTGCGGGCGACCAGATCCTCCTCCAGCACCCTTTCGGTGTATTCGTGGAGATCCCTTCCCTGCGGGCCGATATTTAACACGGGCATGGATATTTCATTGATCTCGTCGAAGGGCAGCGCGTAGACGTCGCCCAGCAGCATGTTGTCCCTGACATAGGCGTCGTCGCCCTCGGAGCTGCTTCTCATGAAGTAGCTGAGGTCGGACATGCCGACGATGCAACCCTTCACGTATTCCTCGCCGTGTCTGTCCTCAGCGCGGGCTATAACCTCGTCGCATACCCTGTTTACCCTGTCTGCCGCAGCGCCGAGCATGGAGTTCCCCACGACCGGGTAATAGGGGGGAACCAGCGCGATAATCACAGCAGGGGACGCGTCCCGCACGTGTTGCAGCGTAAGCTCGATGACGGCGTGCGACGCTGACACCATGTCCATCTCCCCGGACGCTATCCTTGCCTTTATGTCCCGCAAGGTCTCCACCAGCGCCAGTTCAAACTTTTCACTGGAGTCCCTGGCGGCCTCTTCTCGCAATTCCGAATAGAGCTTAACGCAGGGCTTCCACGGGAGCTTGCCCGGCTGACATCCCCCGGCCGCGACGAACGCGTCGTGGCTGCGCTGAATGTCCGCTATGGCCTCCTTGAACGCCAAACCGCACTTCTTTCGGATGACGCTCATAATCTCGCCCACGGATTTCTGGAGGAACATGACGTTCATGTAGGCGCTCGCCGCCAGCGGCAGCGAAACGTCGTAGATCTTCTTAGCGTCCTTCTGGTACAGAAACGTCGGCGGCGGCGACACGACGCCCTCCGCGCTGTCGATCAGGTCGGGGATCGCGTCGAGCTTTTCGACGATCTTGGATATGACCTTGATGGGGTTGAGGCCTTCGTAAAGCGTCCCTGCGTGCGAGAGCTTCCCCCTGACGTAAAACAGGGGCATTATTTTCCCTATGGAGCCGGTGAAAATAGCGACGCGCCCGGTCCTCCCGATCCTCTCGGTCGGCTCCGCGTTCAGGGCGAGCTCGTAGCGAAGGCCGTGCTCGCCCTTGAGTTTTTTCAGAAGGAGCGGCGCCGCCCTCCCGCCGGCAGATATGTTCTCCTCGTCTGGCAACCCTATCAGGAGGACGTTGCCGCGGAGCGTGCCGGCCTCCGCCATTTCGGCGTACCGCTCCACCAGCGCCATCTGTATCGCCGCGCCGCCCTTCATGTCTGCCGCGCCCCTGCCGAAGATCCACTGCCCGCTCTTCAAGTCGCTCTCGGACTCCCGGTCGAGCGCGACGCGCCCGTCGCGGAAAGCTGCCATCAGCTCGTCCGGCTCGGTGGCGATGTCGCGCAGCGACCTGTAGTCGTCCGTGTCCACCACGTCATAGTGGTGAAGCAGCACGACCGTGGCGTCCCCGTCCCCTTTGACGAGACACCACGGGATGGATCGGTTGAAGCAATCCCCTGGGATCCCGTAAAAGCCGGCCAGGTCTTTTCTGCCCCTGAAATATCCCATCGAAGAGAACCAGCCGCCGTAAAACGCCTCCGCGTCCTTCTCCCGCATCGTCCCGGTGCTGGTGTAAATCCGTACAAAATCAAACGTCAGCTTTTTGATGCGCGCCTTCAGTTCGTCGTCGATCACCATAATGAAACCACCCTCCATCGGTCGCGATAAGCCCGTAGGGAGTGGCGTTTTTAAGATCGCCGTCGCGTGGCGGCGCTGCCGAAAAACGCCACTCCCTACGGGCAAGGCTTCTACTCTGCTTCCTAAACATCCCTATCGCAGGATCCCTCCCAGGGCGACCGCGGCTAGTGCCGCCAGGGCGTAAGCGCTCCAGTAGAGGCACAGGGCGCGCCAGACGTCCGCTATGCGAGGCATCTGTCCAGTCCCGGCAGAGGTTTTTTCATCAAGCGCCTCGGGCCTGCGCGAGTCATAGCGGAGCGTTACGCCAAGCGCGTCAGCGAAGGCCACGAGCGAGTACCAGGCGTTAGGGATTTCGGACGCGCCTCTGTCCTTTTTGACCCCTTCAAGCGTCGTGCCAATGCTTCCGCCGACCGTAGGCGAGGCAACGGCTACGATGGCAGCCGATATCCGGGCCGGCGGATAGTTCAGGATATGGCAGAGCCGCGCGGACGCCCATCCGAACTCAGAGCGCCCGGGATCCCTGTATCCAGCAGCGGCGTCCGACGCGATCACGGCACGGTGGAGCCAGGCCAGGGGGGCGCCGCCGATTGCCGCGTAAAAGAGCGTAGCGCAGACGGAATCGCTGAACTTTTCCGCCAGGGCCTCTATGGCGCATGAGGCGATCTCCTCCTCGCACGTCACTCCACTGTCTATGCCCGCTAGCCTCTTGAGACTAACCAGCGCCTCCTCCGCCCCATCGCGCGAGAAAGCGTCCGCCGCGCCCGAGACCTCCGTCGCGACGCGAGTGCCGTCCATAGCGAGGTAAATCATGACGCCGTCGATCAATATGAGAAGCGGTCTCGAAAACGATGCGACGAGAAGTATGAACGACGAGGAGAACACGAAGAGACAGGCAGCGGCCGCCACGAAAACCGCCCCCTGCGCCCTGGCGCTCACGCCCACAGCGCCGCAAATCACCTCAAGCGTATCCGTGACATAGCCCATGGCGCGCGCCGGATGCCACCGCGCCTTTTGATCCATCAGCGCGAAATCCAGTAGAAGCGCGACGACTACAGCGAACACGGACACACATATCACCCCTCGCCATACGATACCCACAGATTAACACAGAGCGGTGGTTTTGAGAATACCGCCGCCTTGGCGCTGCAGGCCAGGCGTCTCGTGTCCCTTTACATTTACGGGAAAGCATATTAAAATTCCACTGTCAGCGAGAAACGCCGAGGAAACGCTGCTTGATAGACCAGAGTCAGCGCATAAACTATGGAGGTGTGTAATGTGATGAGTCTCAGGAAGATCGTCGTCGTCTGTTTAGGCCTATGTTTTCTTTTCGCGGCTAGGGCCAGCTTCGCCGCCACGCCAAAGTATATCGTGGGCATCGACGGTGACTACCCGCCGTACAGCTTCGTCGGGGCGGACGGGAAACCGACCGGGTTCGACGTGGAGTCCGTGCAGTGGATAGCGGGGGAGATGGGCTTCGAGGTGGAGATCCGCCCCACGGCCTGGGACGGCATCATCCCGGCGCTTTTGGCGAAGAAGATTGACATGGTTTACTCCGGGATGACAGCCAACGAGGAGCGCAGGAAGGTCGTCGACTTCTCGGACATCTATTGGGAGATAGACCAGGCCGTCGCCGTGAAACAGGACTCAGCCGTCACGATGGAGGACTTCCTGGCGGGGAAGGTCACGGTGGGCACCCAGCGTGGCTGCACGGCGGCTGAGTGGATCGAGGACAATCTGGTGAAGAAGGACCTGCTGGCGCAGGACAAGTTCCGCCTGTACGACAGCTTCCCGGCTGCGGCGATGGATCTCGAGATAGGCCGCGTCGAGGCCGCTATGATGGACGACATGATAGTCCTTGGCGCGATCAAGGGCAAGCCGCTCAAGATCATCGGGACGATCAAGACTGGCGAGGAGTACGCCGTCGCCGTCCGCAAGGAGGACAAGGAACTCAAGGACAAGATCAACGAGGGCATCCGCCGCCTGATGGCGTCCCCGAAGTGGGAAGAACTCAAGACGAAGTACGAGATGCAGAAGTAAAAGGACACGTGCAGAGCGCCTCTATACTGATCGAATCGCTTCCTAACATAGCCTGGGGCCTCTTTACGACGCTCGGCCTCGTAATCATAGCCTTGGCGGTAGGTTTTATCGTGGGGCTTCCCCTTGGGATTATACAAGTCTACGGGGGAGGCTCCATTTTATGGCGCGCGCTGTCCCGCCTGTCCGTCCTGTACGTCTGGTTCCTCCGCGGGTTGCCGAACCTCGTCCTGCTCTTTCTGTTCTACTACGGCATCTTCCCGTTTTTCGGGATAAGCCTCCCGCCGTTTTTCGTTGGGGCGACCGTGCTGGGGCTCAGGAGTTCAGCCTACCAGTCACAGATATTCCGGGGCGCGCTCCTGTCGATAGACCAGGGACAGATGCAGGCGGCGCGGTCTCTCGGGATGAGCAGGCCCCTCGCCATACGGAGCGTCATCCTGCCGCAGGCGCTCAGGATATCCCTGCCCGCGTGGTCCAACGAGTACCCGATCCTGCTCACGGACTCCTCGGTCTGTTACGCTATCGGCGTGATGGAAATGCTGACGCGGGCGAGCCTCCAGGTCTCGCGGACCCGGGCGCCTGTCCCTCTCTACCTCGCGACCGCCGCTATCTTTATAGTGATGAATTACCTCGGGATGACGCTCCTCCACCGCGCCGAGCGCCGGTGGCGCGTCCCTGGCTTTGGAGGTTCTTAGCATGGGGGATGCGATTCTGCGGGTGCAGGGGCTGAGCAAGCGCTTCGATTCGGAGGAGGTGCTCCGAGACGTGTCGTTCGAGGTCAGAAAGGGCGACGCGAAGGTGTTCATCGGCCCTTCGGGCACGGGGAAGAGCACGCTGCTCCGCTGCCTGAACCGGCTGGTGGAACCTGACTCCGGGCAGGTCTGGCTGGGGGACGAGGAGATCACCCACGCCTCGGACATCGACGGCGTAAGGCGGCGTATGGGCATGGTCTTTCAGAACTTCTACCTGTTCGACCACCTGACCGCCCTCAGAAACGTCGAGATCGGCTTAGTCAAGGTGCTGAAGATGCCCAGGCGCGAGGCGAGGGACTTTGCCATGTCGGAGCTGGCGCGGGTCGGGATGGATCGTTTCGCGGACAAATACCCGGCGGAGCTGTCAGGCGGCCAGGCCCAGCGCGTGTCGATAGCGCGCTCGCTTGCCATGAACCCTGAGATCATGCTCTTCGACGAGCCGACGAGCGCCCTTGACCCGGAACTGACCGGGGAGGTCCTGGAGGTAATGCGCCGCCTCGCCGCGGGAGGCATGACCATGCTCGTCGTCTCCCACGAGATGGAGTTCGTCTACTCCGTCGCGAGCGAGGTGCTCTTCATGGAGGGAGGCGTGATCGTCGAGCGCGGTACGCCGGGCCAGATAAGGGACGACGGGGCGACGGGCGACGCCGGCCAGGGCGCGCCCAGACAGTTCCAGCGGACGAGGGCATTTCTGAGGCGTCTAGATGGATGACGCCCTGCACTACGTCCTCCAGGATCTGAGCGGCCCGCTCCTTCGGGGCGCCATCGCATCCCTTGAGCTGATCGTCTGCTCCGTCCCGTTCGGGCTGATTCTGGGCTTCGCAGTCGCCGTGGGCTGGGTTTACGGCAACAGGGCCGTGTCCGCTCTGTGCAAGGCTTACGTGCTGCTCGTCAAGGGTACGCCGCTCCTCATCCTGCTATTCGTCATCTACTTCTGCCTGCCGTCGCTGGGGCTGACGCTTTCGCCGTTCGCCGCGTCCGTGACGGGGTTCATCATGTGCAACGGGGCCTACAACTCGGAGTACATACGAGGCGCCATCCTCTCCGTCCGCTCCGGCCAGCTCACAGCCGCCCGGTCGCTGGGGATGGGGCGCTTCCAGGCGATAGTCTCGATCGTGCTGCCCCAGGCCGCGAGACGCGCCCTCCCCGGCTGCTCCAACGAGATCATCTACCTCATCAAGTACTCGTCTCTGGCCTACATGCTCTCTTTCATAGAGCTCACCGGCGCGGGGAAGATGGCGGCGACCCGCTCCTTCCGTTTCACCCTGGTATTCTCCGTCGTGGGCCTCGTTTACCTCGCGATGGTGA
>JAIRNC010000012.1 GCA_031258255.1 Synergistaceae bacterium | reverse complement strand
CAATCGCCGCGAGGAACGACGCCAGCAGGACGATGACCGGCACGGCGACAGGTTTCATCTTCATCAAGAACAACCCCCCAAAATCGCTTTATTTATTTTTTTTTGCGTAACAGAACATTAAATGCTTGCTAACCAGCATGATAGCACACCCATTTGGCTTTCGCAATTGGCTGTACTGCTGCCTCGGGCCACAGGTTCCGAATCAAGGGCCTGAACCCAACAGCAAACCTCAAAAAATAGGTCTTCAAAGCTCAGCAATCGCTCAAGTTCCCTGCCGGGACATGTCTGCCGAATAACGCCGCTCACGGATAATGAACCGCTGAAATGAATTACCCATGCTCGATTGTATGGGCGTTTTTTGGGGTTATAGATAATTTGAAGGGGCGGCGAAAAATCCGCTTCGAGGGCTTTTCATACCGATTTGCAATCAGGGGCCTAAAGTTAAAAGATTTCAGTGCCAGTGTTTATGCGCCATAAAACGTACCATTAACGCCCGATTGAAAGCGAATTGGTATCAGCAACGGTCACGGGATAAATGATTTTTTTGATTTCTGATAAATCCTTATTTGTGGTAATCTGTAGTTGCTGGATTTCATTCAAAGACAGGGGTGACAGGAAATGAAAAAGAAGCCGATGTTTGCTTTGCTGCTGACCTTGGCGGTATTGTTCGCTGGGACATGCGGCGCGTCTTATGCCGCGGATGGAAATGACACGGACGCGGGACTGAAAGAAGTCTACGATTTCCTGAAAAGCTGCGGCAATTACTATCTCGCCACGGTTGAAGGCGACCAGCCGAGGGTTCGCCCGTTCGGAAGCCTCGCCATTTTTGAGGGCAAAATCTATTTCCAGACCGGTAAAATCAAGGATGTCTCCAAGCAGATGGCCGCCAATCCCAAAATCGAAATTTGCGCCTTTGACAACAAAGGCACGTGGGTTAGGGTTCAGGCCATCGCCGTTGACGATCCGAGAAGGGAAGCGAAACAGTTTTTGCTGGACGCTCACCCTGAATTGAAGAATATGTACTCGGCGGACGACGACAACACGCAGGTTTTATATCTCAAGGACGCCATAGCCAGGTTTCATTCGTTCGAGGGGACAGGCGGGCCGAGAATAGTCGAGTTCTGAGGACATCTGCCGGGTTCCGCTGAATCGCCGTTGTAAATCCGCACAGGAGGAAATGTCTATGAAAGTGTTTATCACGGGCGGCACGGGCTTTATCGGTTCCGCCGTTATCAAGGAGCTAACCGCGAGCGGTCACGCCGTCGTTGGACTCGCCCGTTCCGAGAAGTCCGGGCAAACGCTCGCGGCGTTAGGCGCGTCCGCGTTTTACGGTTCTCTCGAAGATTCAGACAGTTTGAAGCGCGGTGCGGAAGCCGCCGATGCTGTAATTCACCTCGCGTTCGTTCACAACTTCGCAGATTTCGCGGCGGCGGGACAGACCGACAAGCAGGCGATTGAAGCGCTTGGCGGGGCTCTTGCCGGGACAAACAAGCCGTTTATCGTCACGTCCGGTGTTCCTAACGGTGAAAACGGTCACGTCGTCACCGAGAACGACGAGAGCGGGAAATTCTCGCGAATGTCGGAAGCGGCGGCGCTGCCGTTTGCGGAGCGAGGAACGCGCGTGACGATTGTGCGTCCGTCGCGGTTCGTTTACGACCAAACCCTGGCAAACGGCTTTATCGCGGCGCTTATCGAAATTGCCGGGCAAAAGAGAGTGTCCGCATACGTCGGCAACGGCAGTAACCGCATACACGCCGTCAATGTGCTTGATTTGGCGAAACTGTACCTGCTCGCGCTCGAAAAGGGCAAAAACGGCGCGAAGTATCAGGGGGTCGGGGATTCCGCCATCGCTTTCCGCGATGTCGCGGAAGCGATAGGCAAGCGGCTGGATGTGCCGGCCGCCTCAATATCGGCGGAGCGAGCGGCGGAGCATTTTGGATTCCTCGGTCAGATAGCCGGAGCGGATAACCCGGCGTCAAGCGAGATTACACAAGCTGAATTGGGTTGGGAACCGACACATTCGTCGCTGTTCGTCGTCTATATGCGGCGACCACCAGCCGGACATGTCGCCGCGAAGCTGTCCGGGGGCAATGCTGATCCTGAAACGCCCTCGCTTTGACGGAAGAAATGTGTCAAAATGATTGACGCGGCATTCGCGCTTATCCGTCGTTTGCAATCGTGAAAGTGCGTGTGTCACGAATCTGAATCGTTTTTGTCGGAGGGGCTAAAAAGACATGAAATACTCACTGGTTACGCTGCAAGTTTCAGATGCCAATCCTTTCGTGGATTTTTTCCACGGAATCATGAAGATGCCAGTAGCGGAGCGTCGTAAGATAGAGGACGGCGAACTCGTATTCCTCGGCAGCGCGGGCGAGCCCATGATCGAGCTTGTGGCTACGCCCCGCGGCAGGGACATGACATATACGGGTTTCTCCATTGGTTTTGACGTCCCGTCGCTTGAGGAGACGACCGCCCTCCTGGAAGAGAAGGGCTATCCCCGCGTCAGAGGCCCCATATCCCCGAACCCATCGCTCATGTTTTCGTTCTTTTCCGGTCCTGGCGGGATCGAAATCGAGATACTGGAATACAGGAAGTGACCGGCCTCGCAAGGTGAAGCGCAGGATGCAGGAGCCTAATTGCGGCGTATTATGGGTTTGACAGTCAAAATAGATTTTGTTAAGGAACCGCTGATTAAATAGCCTTTGGCTGCAATGAGCATCTTCGCCCGTTCCCTTCATGTCAGCCGCAAAAATGATCCTGGGCGTAGCTCTGCTACGCCTGTGGCCATTTTCACGGCTGCCATTTCGGGAAGCGAACGAATCTGCTCCATTTCGCTCAAAGAACATTAATTCTTTAGAAGGTCTCCTGCATAAATTTTATGAAAGCCGCGGCTTCTTCCTCCTGAATGAGCGGCAGGGTATACATTGCCTCGCCCATGCTTACTGTATATCCGGGGACGCTGAGAAGCAGTTTATCCGCCGCGTTTGACTTTATTACCCACTGCCCCTGCAAGTTTTTCTTCGCGGAGGCCACGTTGTCCGGCGTGAGGCTGATCGGCTCGCCATGTTCCGTCACTTCGTCGTCGATAGGGATGATGACGAGTTCTCTCCTCTCTTTTGAGAACCCCACGACATAATTGATGATTTTTGTGCTGAAAATCCCGGTTTTTGCCACGGTGGAATAGGCTACCGTGTATGCTGCGGAGTCGGGAACGCAACTAGCGAACATTGCTTTGATTTTTCCCCGGTTCGTGTTGCTTACGTCCTCTTTCGGCTTAAACATTTCAGACACTCCTTCCAGTTATACGGTTACGTAGCGGGCTGAAACAAGTGTTTATGCCACTATGTACCTGAAAATCGCGAATCATAAGACTATTGAATGTTGCCTGCCTATTTTACTACAACTGAAGAAACCCCAATCAGTTTTTTGATTAACTTCATTCTTTCAGAGATTATAGCAAATTTCGGGCTGTTTCGTCCCCTCGCGTAGAGCAATTGTGGTGATTTCGATTATAATAAAACACAACGGATACGTGTTATGAGAAAGTAATCGATCGTCTATCAAAGGATCTGAAGGAAGCGTTTTCGGATATGAGCGGTTTTTCGCCGCGAAACCTGAAATAATATGAGGCGGTTTGCTGAGACGTGGCCTGATGAGGAAATTGTGCAACAGGTTGTTGCACAGATCCAATGGCGCTCCATCATCACTTGCTCCGATGACTGTCTCAAAGGCACCGCTGAAAAACCGGCCCTCCCTGATTCGAAGCCACTGGCCGGCACACGTCTTTATTTTCATTATGGCGTCGGTCGTGCCTACGACCGGAAGCCCTTCGTATGTGTCGCCGAGCGCGATCGGGACCGCGAGGCCGGCGCGCGCAGCGCAGTGCGCTGACCCGGCGCGTTGCCTTATTTTTGGGAGGGAGGGGCGAAAACACAGCCCCTCTCGTTGGAAGGGATTTGAAATGTATGTTCAATTTAAGGCGGCTGTTTCGTGGCTATTTTGTCGGATCCAATCCAAGGGCGCCGACCATTCCGTAGAATACCTCCGTGTTATCCATCACGCCCTTGAAATAATCGGAGCCGGGCCCTGACGCCGAGAGCGGCACGTCATCAGCAGTGTGAACCTCCTGCGATTCGTTCGCCGGGATATTCCCCGCATAGAGCGTTCCCCGCGGCGCGCGATTTACGTTCGCAATCGTCGCGTCCGTTATGTTGGAGGTAGTCACCACCCCGACCGACATCCTGCGGACGCGCTTTACGAGCTCTGTGATATTTTCCACCTTGGGATGCGTCAGAGGATCGGGATCAGAGTTTTCATACACGCCCATCGCGTTCACGACGGATTTATGCCCGGTAGCGTAGGCCGAGGCGCTGTTAGCCGAGTCCGTCACGAGCGAATCGTAGCCAGACGTCGTGATCAGCGCCGTCCCGCCGTTCATCATCTCCATCTCCATGTCGAACTTCTGCCCCGCGAGAAATTTTGCCCTGTCGATGGGCAGTACGACAAGTTCAGCAGCGGCCATTGCGGCATTGGCAAACAACAGCGACATTCCAAGCGCGGCGAGCAGCACTCTCCTGAATAACATCCTTAAATACCCCCATGTAGAAAATTATTTAACGCTGTAAGGGTATCCGAAAAAAATGTATGAAGTATTTCATCAATGTAAAAGAGTTGTTAAAGAACGCAAGATAAAATCTGGTCGATTGACTTTATACCGAACGCGGCGTAAAATTAACTCAAATTTATTTATTGCATTAATATTATTGGGAGAGTGGTATCGTGGACAGCTCTGACCTTCAGAACATGATGATGCAGAAGATACCCGGTATGCCGAACAAAGCGAAGAGGGTTACTGAGTATCTCCTCTCGAACATGCGCGAGGCGGCGTTCAAATCCATCGGAGAGGTGGCAGACGAGCTCAAGGTCTCTAAGGCGCAGCTCGTCCGCGTCGCGCGCGTCCTGGGTTTCGCCGGGTACTCGGAGCTGAAGGACTGTCTGCAGAAGGCCATCCTCGAACAGATAAACCCGGCCGCGATGCTGACGAAGGCAGTCGGCATGAAGAACGAGCTGCCGCAGAAAATCAGGCAGACGGAGCTGGCCAACATAGACGACACGTGGATGCAGATCGACATGGAGAAGGTCGAGGAGTTCTGCCGGATAACGAGCGAGGCGAAGTGTACCGCCTTTCTCGGCTGGGGCATATCCTCGCTCGTGATGGAGCTGGCATACGCGCGTTTCTGCGTGATGGGGCTGCCGACTACGCTGATCAAGAGGGGGAGCCTGTCGCTGGTCGAACAGGCCAGGGCGCTGACGAGCGGCAGCGCAATGGTGGTGTGCGAGATGCCCAGCTATGCCGTGGACGTCACGGAAGCCGTCGCGGACTTGAAGAAGAATCGCGACGCGAAGGTGATAACCATCTCAGACAGCGCCGCAGCCCCTATATGCCGCTTCTCGGATCTCTCGTTTTTCGTGTCGGCCGGCAGCCCGACGTTCGGCAGCAGCATAATAGGCCCGGTTTTCCTGATCCACATACTCACGTCGTCGCTGGTCGTCCATCTGGGCGACGCCGCGCGGGAGGCGCTGGAAAAACAGGCGGCCTACCTGCACGACGAGCGCTTCTACCATCCCATATTCGGCCTGAAATACTGAGCGCGGCACCCCGGCAGAGGCCAGGGGCGCCGCGTTTTTAAAATCTACGCCTCCGGCGCCGCAGACAGGATGAAGAGCTGTTCCAGCTGGGGCTTTTCCACGCTGGACGGCGCGCCGGTGAGCGGGCACTGGGCCTTCTGGTTCTTCGGGAACGCCATTACGTCGCGTATCGATTTCGCGCCGCAGAGCATCATCACGACCCTGTCAAACCCGAACGCGATGCCGCCGTGGGGCGGCGTCCCGAAGGACAGCGCCTCGATGAGGAAGCCGAAGCGTTCGCGGGCGACCTCCGGCGTTATGCCGAGAGCGGCGAAGGCCTTTGACTGGACTTCCGGGTTGTGTATCCGGATGGAGCCGCCGCCGAGTTCCGTCCCGTTCAACACGATGTCGTAGGCCCTGGAGCGCGCGTTCCCCGGGTCGGCAGCCAGTTTGTCTATGTCCTCGTCCATGGGGGCCGTGAACGGGTGATGGACGGCGAACCAGCGCTTCTCGTCATCGTCCCACTCGAACAGGGGGAACTCCGTCACCCAGACGAACTTCCAGCCCGGGTTCACCAGCCCCCGGGCGGCCGCCAGCTCCAGGCGGATCTGCCCCAGGACGCCGCACGCCTTTACCCAGCTCTTGTCGGCCATGACAAAGAGCGTGTCGCGAGCAGTGATGCCGGATTTTTCCTTTAGCTCTTCCTGAGACGCGTCCGAGAGGAACTTGACCAGCGGCCCCTTTAACGCGCCATCCTTTATCTGGAAGTTCGCCATGCCTGCGCTGCCAAGCTCCTTCGCCCTGCCCTCCAGGAGAGCCAGCTCCTTTCGGGACAAGCTCCCGCCCCCCGGCAGGAGCAGGCACTTCACAGCGCCGCCCTCGCTCACGACGTTCGCGAAGGGGTTTTCGCCGCCGGCGAAGACGGAGGATATGTCCACTATCTCCATGTCTATGCGCATGTCCGGCTTGTCGCTCCCGAAGCGCTCCATGGCCTCTTTCCACGTCAGCCTGGGGATGGGCGCCGGTATTTCCGCCCCTGTCGTTTCCTTGAAGAGCCCGATAAGGTACGGCTCCGTCAGGTTCATGACGTCCTCCTCCGTGACGAAGCTCATCTCGACGTCTATTTGGGTAAACTCCGGCTGGCGGTCCGCGCGCAGGTCTTCGTCCCGGAAGCACTTGGCTATCTGGATGTACTTGTCGCACCCGCCTATCATGAGGATCTGCTTGAACAGCTGTGGCGACTGCGGCAGGGCGTAGAAGTCACCGGGGTTGACGCGGCTCGGCACGAGGTAATCCCTCGCGCCCTCCGGCGTGGACTTCGTCAGAATGGGCGTCTCCACCTCGAGGAAGCCGTTTCGGTCGAAGTAGTCGCGGGTGTACTGCGCCGCCTTGTGGCGGATTCGCAGGTTCCTCTGCATACCCTCGCGGCGCAGGTCAATGTAGCGGTAGGTCATGCGGAGATCCTCGTTGACCTTCTCCGCCTCGTCTGGGTCGAATGGCGGGAGGCGTGAGGGCGACAGCAGCAGAAAATCCTCCACTGCCAGCTCTACGTCACCCGTAGCGATAGCTGGGTTCGACGTACCCTCCGGCCGTTCGCGCAGCACGCCCTTCACGGCAAGGACATACTCAGAGCGGAGGTCCTTCGCGCGCGCGTGAGCCTCCGGGATGGCCTCCGGGTTGAACACGATCTGCGTGGCGCCGGTGTGGTCCCACAGCTCTATGAATATAATGCCCCCCAGGTCGCGCCTGGCGCGCAGCCAGCCGTTCAACACCATGGCGCGCCCTGTGTCCTCAATCCTCGGTTCGCCGCAGTACAGGGTCCTCTTCCACTCGTTCGTGTAACTTCCGATGATCATCTGTTCCGTTCCTCTCTCCATAAGGCTAGCTTCGAAGCCGCTTCGTCTCTTGGTATAGAGCGCTGTTCGCCGCTAGACATGTTTTTGACGGACACCGTCCCGGACGCCGCCTCGTCCTCGCCTATGATGCAGACGAAACCCGCGCCGGATGCCGCCGCCTGCTTCATCTGCGCCTTCATCCCGCGCCCGGCGTAGTCGGTGTCCGACGGGATCCCCGACGAGCGGAGCTCGTGCGCGAGGGCGGATGCCTCCAGCGCCAGGCTGCTTGAGGCCGTGACGACGTAAACGTCTACTCGCGGCTTGTCACCGAGGAACGCGCCCTGCCCCTCCAACGTGATGACGATTCGCTCGATGCCGGACGCGAACCCGACGCCAGGCACGGACGGCCCGCCGATGGCCTCCGCGAGGTTGTCGTAGCGCCCGCCGCCGCAGACCGCGTTCTGGGACCCCAGCTCGCCCGCCAGGATCTCGTAGGCCGTCTTGGTGTAGTAGTCGAGCCCGCGGACGAGCCGCTTGTCCAGCCTGGCGTCAGCGCCGATCCTCGACAGTCCGCGCGTGACGTCCTCGAAGTGCGCCGCGCACTCGCAGCAGAGCGAGTCTAAAATAGCCGGCGCGCTTTCCGTTATCTCCCTGCACTCGGGCTTCTTGCAGTCGAGGATGCGGAGGGGGTTTCGGTCAAATCTCCCCCGGCACGTCTCGCAGAGCGCCTCAAGCCCCGGGCCGGATTCGAAGAAACGCTTCAGCGCGTCCCTGTAAGCGGGCCTGCACTTCGGGCACCCGACGGAGTTGATGAGCACCTGGAGGTTCGTCAGGCCGAGCCTCCGGTAAATCTCCATGGATGTGTCTATGGTCTCCAGGTCGGCCATCGGGCTCGAGACACCCAGTATCTCGAAATCTATCTGCCAGAACTGGCGGTAACGGCCCTTTTGCGGGCGCTCGTACCGGAACATCGGACCCGCGCTCCAAAGCTTGACCGGCTGCGGCGCGCGCCTCATGTCGTGTTCGAGGTAGGAGCGGACCATCGAAGCGGTCAGCTCCGGGCGCAGCGTCATGCTCCTGTCCCCCTTGTCGATGAAGGTGTACATCTCCTTTTCGACTACGTCCGTCGTGTCGCCGATGCCCCTGCAAAAAAGCTCCGTATGTTCGAAGATGGGGAGCAGCACCTCGCTGAACCCAAAATCCCCCGCGACTCCCCGGCACACGTTCAGGACATGCGTCCACTTCCATGACTCGTCGCCGAGAACGTCCCTCGTCCCTCTCGGGGCTTTTATTGCGCTCTCCATGCCTTTTCCCCCTATATCGTTTCGCTTCGCTGTATTTATTTATTGATGCCTAATGCAAAGATTTCAAGCCCGCGCGCGCCGGTTCCACAAGGCAGCGGCAAAGAGCCGAAGGATAGCTAGTCAAACGCCGCCCAGCTCTTCCTTCGCGGCCTTGATGGCGGCTTCGGCCTCTTCGATCCACCGCGCGCGCTTTTGGTCCTCAATCGCCTGACCCTTGGGGTCGTTCAGCAGGAAATCCAGCTTTTTCTCCTGGAGACGCAGCCACTCAAGCGTCTTTTTGCTGTGCTTTTCGTCGTCCCTGAAGCTCGATATCTCTTCATCGTCCTCTTTAACAAACGCCCTGCTCAAGACAGCCCCTCCCTGCGGAATGAAATTCTTCCTGTGACAATATCACAGAAAGGGGAGAATGTCACCGTAGCGCCGCGTCAAGCCAGGGCATCCCGTCAAAGAAGAAAAAACTGAGGCGTAAACATCGGCAATGCGCGGCAAGCGTGAAGCAGTGTGCGCGAAGGCGCATTACACAAACGTTTGGCGCGTATTCGCCGGCAATGCGAGGGATTGCCGAACGAGCGCCCGGAAGCGTACTAAAGGTACGCTCGCGACGGCGAGCGAGGCAAGCGTGAAGCATTGTCGGCGAAGACGCGCCAAACAAACCTCAAATCCGCGTTTGGCGCGTAAACGTCGGCAATGCGAGGGATTGCCGAACGAGCGCCCGGAAGCGTACTACAGGTACGCTGAGGAGAGCGAGCGAGACAAGCGTGAAGCAGTGTCGGCGTTTACGCACCAAACGCGCCCTACGCAGGGATGGGGAGCATATACGGCAGGCTCAAGATCACGCCCTCATCGCACGTCGTAGCCCTGTCTGGGGCGGAGATGCCAAGGCGTCTGCGTCTACTCTCTACCGCCGCTTGAGAGCAGCCTATGATTTCCGCCGTCTCCCGGTCGCGGGACATGCCCAGCGCGCCGTCCCACCTCGCCCAGTCTATCCTCGCGTGGCCCTGGAAGGGCCGTACGCGCAGACGCGCGCGGCGCTTCTCGACGGGGCGGACGGAGCAGCCTATCGTCCTCGCCACCTCCGTGTCCGGCGCCGTCCCAAGGAGGCCGTCCCACGCCGCCC
>JAIRNC010000127.1 GCA_031258255.1 Synergistaceae bacterium | reverse complement strand
CGAGGAAACGGTCATAATGAGAAACCATGTCAGGGAAAGCGTCTCCATCTGCAAGCTCTCCGGGGTGAACGACAAGGATATCCTCGACGGCATAGCCTCTCACCACGAAAGATACGACGGTTCGGGATACGACAGGGGGCTCGTGGGGACGCGGATACCGATTCTGGGCCGCGTCCTCGCGGTGGCGGACACCTTCGACGCCATGACGTCGCCAAGGGTGTACAAAGACGCGGTGTCGAGCAAGATGTCGTTCAATTTCATAATGAGCGCGAACGAGACGGAATTCGACCCGGATATATGCAAAATTTTCCTTGCCGGGATGGGAATATACCCGCCCGGCGCGATAGTCGAACTGTCGGACGGACGCGTCGCGCGCGTGGCCGCCGTCACGGCGGGCAATCTTCTCCAGCCCAAGGTCACGCTGAAGGAAAACGGGGCCCAGCGCGTACTCGACCTTCATTCGGAGGGTCTTTTCATAAAACGCGCTCTCGACGTCGAAATCAAAGAGCCGGTCGAACTGTTCCCGATGCCGTGATCCCGCGCCGGCGGCACCCCGGCGTTGCGCGAGGCCGATTCCGAGGTCCCGCCGTGACTTCAGCGCTTTATCGCGGCCGAGACTATTTCGCGGGCTTCTTCCTGAATCCCGCGCAGGTGTTCGGGGCTCTTGAAGCTCTCCGCGTATATCTTGTACACGTCCTCTGTGCCGGACGGGCGCGCGGCGAACCAGCCGTTCGGAGTCACGGCCTTGAGGCCGTCTATCGGCTGTCCGTTGCCTGGCGCTTTGGTCAAAAGCGCCGTGATCTTCTCGCCGGCGAGCGACTGAGCCTTTACGTCTGACGGCGATAGCTTCTTTAGCCTCGCCTTCTGCTCCGGCGTGGCCGGCGCGTCGATGCGCTCGTAGAAGGGCTTGCCGAACTTCGCCGTGAGATCCCTGTAGTGCCGGGGCGGCGACTTGTCCGTCTTTGCCAGTATCTCTGCCGCGAGGAGGTCCATCACGAAGCCGTCCTTGTCGGTCGTCCACGTCGTGCCGTCAGCCCGCAGGAACGAAGCCCCGGCGCTTTCCTCGCCCACGAAGCCGAACGTGCCGTCCAAGAGCCCGTCCACGAACCACTTGAATCCCACCGGGACCTCGCAGACCTCCCGGCCTATGGACTCAGCCGACCTGTCTATGATTGAGCTGGATACGAGCGTCTTGCCGATTCTGACGGATGGCTTCCATCCTTTCCTGTGCGTCATCAGGTAGTGAGACGCGACCGCCAGGTAGGCGTTCGGGTCCATCAGCCCTTCGTCCGTCACTATGCCGTGCCTGTCGTAGTCCGTGTCGTTGCCGAACGCTATGCCGTACATGTCCTTGTGCCGCAGCAAGCCCGCCATTGCGTACCTGGACGAGCAGTCCATGCGGATTTTCCCGTCCCAGTCCAGCGTCATGAACGAGAACGTGGGGTCTACGTACTTGTTGATCAAGTGCAGGTCGAGGCCGTACATATCGGCGATTGGCGCCCAGAATGCGACGCCGGAGCCGCCCATGGGATCCACGCCTATGCGGATGCGGGCGCTGGCTATGGACTTCATGTCCACCACGCTCGCGAGGTCGCGGACGTATGGGATCACATAGTCAAAGAACTGCGTCGTGTCCCTGGAGAGGGCCTTCTCCAGCGGGATGCGCTTTGTGCCCAGGCACTTTTTAGCGATCAGCTCGTTCGCGCGCTTCTGGATTTTCCCGGTGATTTCCGGGGACGCCGGTCCGCCGCCCGGCGGGTTGTACTTTATGCCGCCGTCCTCCGGCGGGTTGTGGGACGGCGTTATGACGATCCCATCAGCCGATGCGCCAGGGTGGCTCGCGTTCCAGCAGATTATGGCGTGGGAGATCACCGGCGTGGGCGTGTAGCCGAAACCCTCCTGTATCCTGAGCTCGACGTCGTTTGCCGCCAACACTTCGATGGCCGTGCGCAGCGCCGGCTCGGAGAGGGCGTGGGTGTCCATCCCGATGAAAAGAGGGCCTGTGATCCCGGCCTCCTTCCTCAGCTCCGCTACGGCCTGGCAGATCGCCAGAATGTGGGTCTCGGTAAAGCTGCCCTTGAGCGATGAGCCCCGGTGCCCTGACGTCCCGAAGGACACGGCCTGCCCCGGGTCTCCCGGGTCGGGCGATTCCGTGTAATACGCGGAGACCAGGCGCGGAACGTTCACCAGCATCTCCTTTGGCGCCTCATGACCTGCGAGATCTGAAATCGTCATACCACACAACCTCCCTTGCTTTAGGGAACCGCTGATTAAATAACCTTTGGCTGCAACGGGCACCTTCGCCCGCTTCCTTCATGTCAGCCGTAAAAATGATCCTCAACGTAGCTCTGCTACGTCTGCGGCCGTTTTCACGACTGCCATTTCGGGCAGCGAACGAATCTGCTCCATTTCGCCCAAAGAACATTTAATCAGCGATTCCTTAGCTAACAGTAAGTCAGTTCCCCAGGCACGCGTCGAGATTGGCAAGGAATTCGCTGATGCCCTCGTGCGTCCTGTAGCTGGCTATGTAGTCCATCTGAGTGGCGTCACGGTTGCAGATTGCCACGAGCGCGCCCGCGTTGCGCGCTATCGCGGGGAACTGGTTCGCGGGCGAGACGTTGAGGGATGAGCCCAGCACGATAAAGACGCCGGCGCTTTCGGAGGCGCGCCAGGACGAGTCCATGGCGTCGCCTGGCAGCGACTCGCCGAAGAGCACGACGTCGGGGCGCAATCGCCCGCCGCACGTCCCGCACGGCGTCTTGGCGATAAAGGCGGCCTGGGTGTACGGCGCGCCGCAGTCCATGCACAACACGCGATCCACGGAGCCGTGCAGCTCGTAAATTTTCTTTGAGCCGGCGGCGGCGTGCAGGCCGTCGATGTTCTGCGTTA
This sequence comes from Synergistaceae bacterium, assembly GCA_031258255.1. Classification (GTDB taxonomy): domain Bacteria; phylum Synergistota; class Synergistia; order Synergistales; family Synergistaceae; genus JAIRNC01. The sequence goes on along the minus strand of JAIRNC010000127.1, from coordinate 48,305 downwards.
TGAGGCAGCTGACCAGCCCTCTGGCTTCCCAGTCCGCGACGATGGCATGTCCCGCGTTTGGCCGCGCGCGCCCCATCTGCTCGAACCGTATGGAGTAGAACCTGTGAAAGGCGTCGTAGTTGTTGCGCATCGCCTGGGAGGTAGCGAGCTCCATCGGGTCTACCTTGCCCCACAGGCCGTCTTTTGAGCGGAAGTCCGTCAGGCCGGAGTCCGTGCTCATGCCGGCCCCCGTAAAAACTACCGTCCTGTTGCCGGGAGTCCTCATCCTCGCCGCTATGTCGTCCAGGCTTGCGTCGCTTTCCCCTGTGCTCATGCGATATCTGCCCCCCTTTGAAAAAGTATACCATACATGAAAGTATGCTATACTCCTTTCGCCAAAGAATACGCTGAACGGAGTGATTCGCATGGGCAATTTCATGTTTCACGGAGTGGACGTGACGGATCTGGCCCGCGAGTACGGGACACCCCTATACGTCATGTCGGAGGATGAGATCGTGCGTCGCGTCAGGGAGGTCAGGCGCTGTTTCGACGAGCGGTACGAGCGTTGCTCGGCGTTCTTCGCCTCGAAGTCGTTCCTCACGAAAGACATGCTCAGGATCCTCATGCGCGAGGGCATGGGGCTCGACGTGGTCTCGGAGGGGGAGCTCTTCTTGGCGCGTGAGATGGGCTTCCCGCCGGAGAAGATAGCCTTCCACGGCAACAGCAAGACGGAGAGGGAGATAGCCTCGGGCCTTGACTACGGCGTAGGCAAGTTCGTGTGCGACAGCCAGGGCGAGATAGCCCTGATAGACGAGATGGCACGTGAGCGGGGCGCGTTGGCGAGCGTGCTGATAAGGGTTACGCCGGGCGTCGATGCGCACACGCACAAATATATATCCACCGGCGAGGCAGGGTCCAAGTTCGGGCTCCCGCCCGAGGCGGCCAAGGATGCCGTCTCCTTCTGCGGGACGCTCAGAAACGTCAGCTTGTCGGGCTTTCACTTCCACGTCGGCTCGCAGCTGATGGACAACTCCTCCCACCTGGAGGCGCTGGACGTGCTCTTGCCCCTTATCAAGGAGCTGGACGCCGAGCGCTTTGAAACTAAAATCCTTGACATGGGCGGCGGTTTCGGCGTCAGGTATACGGAGAAGGACAGCCCGCAGGGCATTTCGGGCTTCATAGGCGGCATGGTGGACAGGGTGGAAGATTTCTGCCGCTCAAACGGTATAGCCCGCCCCTCGCTCGTGGTGGAGCCGGGCCGCTGGATAGTCTCGGACGCCGGGATAACGCTCTACACGGTCGGCAGCGTGAAGCGCCTGGCCGGCGGGGGCACATACGTCGGCGTGGATGGCGGCTATCCAGACAACCCCAGGCCCGCCCTGTACGGGGCGGAGTACGAGGCCGTGCTCGCCAACAAGGCGGGCCTCCCTCCGGCGGAGACCGTCTCCGTCGCGGGGAAGTGCTGCGAGTCTGGCGACATACTCATTCACAGCATAGCGCTCCCGGAGGCCCGGCGCGGCGACGTCTTAGCGGTTATGTGCACAGGGGCTTACAACCATTCGATGTCCAACAACTACAACAAAAACCCAGTCCCGGCGGTCGTCATGATAAAGGACGGGGCGCCGAGACTGTCCGTGAGGCGTCAGACCTACGAGGAGATGTTCTCCGGGAATATCTGACGGACTACGTCTATTACCGTCCCGTCGCGCCACTCGACGACGCCCACGACCCTGTCCTTTTGCCGGACGGGCGCCATGGGGCCGCTCATCCTGCGCGCGCGCTCGGCTAGCTCGTCCAGCGGGACTAGATGCACGGCATCCTTGCCCTTGGCCTCCTTGCACGCGTCGATCAGGTTCTTGCGGCGGGGGTTGATCGTCACCCCGAATTCCGTGACGATCGCGTCTATGACCTCCCCCGGCGTGGTCACGGTGTGAACCCTGTCAACCACGCAGGGGATGCGCCCGCGGAGCAGCGGCTGCGCTATGATGGTCAGCTTTGCCCCCGCGGCGGTGTCCTGATGCCCGCCGATGCCGTGAAGGAGCGCGCCGTCAGACTCGGTGTTCACGTTCGCGTTGAAGTCCATGTCTACCTCGGTCGCGCCCAGGATCACCACGTCGAGCTGGTTTACCGCCGCGCCGCAGTTCCAAGGGTTCGCGTACCAGTCAGCCGAGATCTCTATGTGTCTCGGGTCGGACGATATAGACTCCACGGCCTCGCGGTCGAAGGACTGCACGTCCATCAGCTTCTTGAGCATCCCCTCCTTCAGGAGATCCACGAAGTAGCCGGTGATGCCGCCCAGCCCGAACCCGCCCCTCACGTGGCGGCGCTTCATGGCCTCTTTCATGAAGGCAGTGACGGCGAGCGGTATCCCGCCGGCGCCGGTCTGGAAGCTCAGGCCGTCCTGGAAAAAGGGCGACGCCTCTATCAGCTTCGAGGCGTGACGGGCTATCAGGAGGCGCAGCGGGTCGCGCGTCACGCGCGTCGTGCCGGACACGATGCCGTCAGGGTCGCCGATGCTCCCCACCTGCACCACGAAGTCCACGTATATGCCTGGGATGGATATCGGGGCGATGGGGTAGTGCTGGAGGTTGTCGGTGAGAGCCACCACGCAGTCCGCGTATTCGGCGTCCGTGAAGGCGTAGCCCAGCGACCCGCAGGCTGATTTTCCCGCGCGCCCGGACATGTTCCCGCCGATATCGGCAGTCGGGGCAGCGATGAACGCCACGTCTATGCGCACGTCGCCTGAGATGACCGCCCTGGGCCTGCCGCCGTGGCTCCTCAGGACGACCGGCGCCGCAAGCTCGCCCTCTGAGACGAGCTGCCCGATGGGGCCGTTCACGGAGCCCATTATGCGCCTAATGACGCCGCTCTGGATGTGGGGTATCAGGGCCCTGTGAACGTCGAAGAGCGCCGTTGGGAAGATCGTGAGATCCCGTATCCCTGCCTTCGCGCACTCGTCCAAGACCTGGTTCACGATGAAGTCGCCGTTGCGGAGGTGGTGATGGAAGGAGATCGTCATGCCGCTGGCGAGGCCGGAGGCGGCTATCGCATCCCTTATGCTGCCGAGGAACTTACCGCCGTCGTTCGGGCCGCGAGATCTTATCGCCGCGCCGGCGCGGCACCCTTCCGGCTTTCTGGCGAACGCGCCGCCGAAGAGCTTTCCGTCGGTGCTGCCATAACCCTCTATGTTGGACGGGATGTCCCGTTTTACAGCGTTCAGCGCCATGTCAGCGCCCCCTTCCCGTAATGATGCCGGCGCGCTCCAGCGTGTACTCGGCGCGCCGGGCCACCGGGAGGTCCACCATGCGCCCGTCCACTGAGATCGCGCCCAGGCCTCTGGCCGCCGCGTCCCTCGCCGCCTGGACTATCTTCTTCGCGCTCTCTATCTCCGCTTCCGTCGGGTCGTATATCTCGTGAACTATGGGTATCTGGTTGGGGTGTATGACGCTCTTGCCGTCGAAGCCGAGCTGTTTTGTGAACTCGGTCTCGCGGCGGAGGCCCTCCTCGTCTCCTACCCTTGGGAATGCCGTGTCCAGCGCGTCTACGCCGGCGGCGCGGGCGGCCACTATCATCATCCGGCGCGCCCATTCGAGTTCCGTCCCTTCCTTGCTGCGGCTCGTGCGGAGATCCGCCGCCAGATCCTCGCCGCCCGGTATTATCGCTGTGACCCGGCGCGAGGCCAGGGCTATGTCGTAGGCGTTCCATATCCCCAAGGCGGTCTCCAGCAGACAGAACACCTTCGTCGTGCCGACCGGGACGCTCGCCATCGACTCCAGGGAGGAGAGCGCGTCGTCTATGTCCTTAAGCATCTGCGGCGTCTCGACCTTTGGAACTCTTACGCCGTGGATGCCGTAAGGGACGACCGCCGCGAGGTCGTCGCGCCATAGCTCGGTGTCGAGGCCGTTTATCCGGACGGTGACCTCGCACCAGTCGAAGTCCCTGTTCTTGAGGACCTCACGGACCAGGATGCGCGCGGAACTCTTCTCGCTCCTGGGGACGGCGTCCTCCAGGTCAAGGATGAGGCCGTCCGCGCCGAAGAGGTGGCCGCGGAGGAGCATGTTCGGATTGTTCCCCGGCAGATAGAGCATCGTGCGCCTCATGCGTCGATCACCCCCTTGAAGCGGAGGTAGGCCGCCTCGACCCTTGCGCCCAGCACGACGTCGACCGCGCCGTTGTCCTGCACGCTTATCTCGATATTTTCAGACGAGCCCAGTTTGTCCAGCACCTGGTTTATCTTTTGCTCCATCGTCGCCCTGAACCGGGACACGCCGCTGCCCGATATCTCTATGCGCCTTCTTTCCGCATCAGGCGATATGGTGACGAGGCAATCCATAGACTCGACTGTCCCGGCCTGAGCCGCCCTGCCCGCTTCCATAAGACCCATGTTTCTGCCCCCCCTTGTCGTTTTTACATCGCCATTATAACCCGCGCCATCCCAAATGCCGCGTCCGTTACGATTGTAAAGCCGAAATTTTCTTGCTTTTGCTTATCTAATGGATTGAGTGACTTGATAAGGGGAAAAAGTAATTTTACGAAATATAACGGTGTATCCCTATTATCACTATGTATCACAAGGCCAAAGGTCAGGCCTGCGCCCTATTATGATATAATCACAGGATATTATGTTTTAAATTTACAAAAACTCAATTTGCGAGATGTGGGTTTTTTCTGGGAGGGCAACGCATGTCATCGACGAATACGCAGGCAAAGGATCCAGAGGAATCGCTGATTAAATGTTCTCCCGAGCGAAATGGAGCAGATCCGTCCGCCTCTCGAAATGGCTGTCGTGAAAATGGCCGCAGGCGTAGCAGTGCTACGCCCAGGACCATTTTTGCGGCTGACATGATGGGAGCGTGCGAAGATGCCCATTACAGCCAAAGGTTATTTAATCAGCGGTTCCTAAAGGGCCTTGCGCCGTCGATTCCGCTTCAGAGCATGATCGCGAGGAAGGGCGCGATGACGGTTTTCGATAACGCCGCACAGAGCAGGATCGTAAGGGTAATCGCGCCAGCAGGCTACGGCAAGACCGTTTCGGCCATGCTTTGGACGCGTGGGAGGAGAAAAAAGGCGGTATGGTTTACCGTGCGGGGACACGAGGACGCCCCTGGTATCTTTTACAGACGCCTCTGCGAGACGCTCTTAGGCGCGCGCCCTGAAAGCGAGGCGCTGCGCGGATCCCTGGAGAGCCCCCTGTTCAGCCTGTCGCCTGTGGGGCACGTCTGCGAGGCGCTCTCCGGGATGCGTCGCGAGGAGGCCGCAGTGGGCATGGAACTCGTGCTCGTAATAGACGACATACAAAATGTCTCGAACGTCCGTGTGCTGAAATCACTGCCCCGCGTTTTGAGGATGATGCCGGAAAATATTATCGTAGCCTTAATCGGCAGGGGCTGCGCCGGGCTGGAGAGCCTGCCCTGGGGCCGAGGCAGGGCCATAGGGATCGAAACGCTCAAGTTTTCGCTGGGCGAGGCGAGGGAGTGTTTCGCCCTTCTCGGAAGCAAGCTGGGATATCAGGAGGCGCGGCGCCTGATGGCCTCAAGCGAGGGCTGGCCCATAGCCGTCCACGCCGCGGCGTTATTCGGGTATGCGCCGGGCAAATGCTCGAAAGAGGAGATTCTTGAGAGGTGCCTGGATGAGTATTTCAGCGAAGCGATCGATGACGACGCGCGGTCGATCCTGCTTGAAACGCGCTATCTCGACGAGCTTTCAGAGGGGCTATGCGAAAAAATAACCGGCAGGGCCGGATGTTCCGGCGTCCTTGAAAAACTGGCCTCATCGAGCGGGCTGCTGTTGAGGGCGGGCCACGGGGAGTACGTCCGCAACCCCCTCTTCACGGACTTCATGCGCGGTAAGCCGTGCTGCGGGCATGGCCTTGGCCCGGGCGAGTCCATGGCCGCTGCTTCATGGCACTGCTTTGCCGCCGGGGATATCTATCGCTCCGTCTATTACGGCTTCCAGTGCGGCAGCGATTCGAATCTGCCGGCGTCGCTCCAGGAACTGGCGAAACACATACCGGACGGGCTTTCGGCCGAAGCGCGAGCGAAGGCTGCCCTGTCGGAGCTGGAGAGCACGCTTGCCGTATCGCCTGTAGGATGGGTGGACGGCTCTCCGTGCCGCCTGATGCACTCCGTATGGCGGGACTTTGCGTCAGGCGACGCGGCAGGGCTGAAAGCCAGCGTGGGCGAGCTTCGCCGCGCTATCCCTCAAATAGCCGCCACCAACCCTGAATACGTCGCGGCCGCCGTAGTGGCCAGCTTGCTCGACCCGGAGGCGGAGGCGGAGGGCGCGCCGTCGCCCCTGCCAGACGGGGCCGCAGTCCCAGACGGCAAACCCCTGCTCTTAGCCACGTTCGCCTCCCGCTTTCCCTTTTTGCATCGCGGCGTGGTGGATTTCTCGGGGGGCGAATGGAGGCTGGGCGACGGGCTGGCACAGGCCTTATCCGGGATCCCGGCGATAGGGTTTGGCGCTATTGAGTCCTGTGTGACCGGCGGGATCCTGTACGAGAAGAACGCGCTGGCGGAGGCGCTCGAACGGGCGAGGCAGGTGCGCGGCGCCGGAGGCGACCCTCTTAAAACCCATTCGCCGGCGCCGGAAATCATGTATTCGGCCATGATGCTGGAGGCCGCGGCGCTCGACGCCATGGAGGACGAGGAGCGAGTAGCCGGGGCGATGAAGGAGATATCGGATTTCATCCGCAGGGAACGCGCGCCGCACCTCATGCCTGGCTTCTCGGCCTACGCCACGAAGGTACGCCTCCAGAACGGCCATAGGCGCGCCGCCTCGGAGTGGCTATCGAACTATTTCGTGGACGACGGCAACGAAGCCGACATCGGGATGATGACGCTGCACCTCACTACGGCGAGGGCGCTCTTGGTCGAGGGGGAGAGGGATGCGGCGAGGGCTTTCATTAACAGCCTGATCGGATTGGCCGAGAGGTTCGACAGGCTGCTCGACCGCGCGGAGCTGCTGATCCTGCTGGGGATGCTGGAGTGGCACCGAGGGTCGCCGAAAAAAGCGGCAGAACCACTGAAGGAGGCCATACGCCTCACGCAGGGACCTAGGTTCATACGGGTTTTCGCGGACGAGGGCGCGTCCGTCCTGCCCATGATAAAGCAGCTCATGGCGGCCTCATCGCGGCGCGGTTACTCCGGCGAGGCCGATCCGACGTACTTGAAGGAGCTGTATCTCGTCACATACGCCAGGTCGAAACGGCGCGCCGGGATCGCCTCCGTCATGGATACGAAGCCGGTTAGGCTGTCGCGCCGGCAGGCCTTAGTGATCAGGCTGCTCTCCCGTGGGTACAGGAACGCCGACATAGCGGCCGAGGTGGGCCTCGATGTGACAACGGTAAAGTTCCACGTGAGCAGCGCATACAAAAAACTAGGCGCAAGCAATTCTGCCGAGGCCGTCATGAAGGCGAAGGCGCTGGGCCTTCTGGACGAGCCGCGCCCTGAATGATCCGCCGCCGGTCTGCCCCAAGGCGGATTTTTCAGGGTTTTCTCCGATTTGGCACGGCACACTCGCGTTGACCCTTAAATCCGTCGCGTATATACTCGGCTTGGGGTGATGATCCATGCGAAAACATGAGGAAACGTCTGCCGGGGCTGAAGAGTCATGCCAAGGCCGGTAGACGTCCTAAAGGGCGTCTTCGGATATTCCTCTTTCAGGGCAGGGCAGGAGGAGATCATAAACGAGGCGCTGTCGGGGCGGGACGTGTTCGGCATAATGCCCACCGGCGCGGGGAAGTCGATATGCTATCAGATACCGGCTATCATGAACGGTGGCGTGTCCTTGGTGATATCGCCGCTCATATCCCTCATGAAGGATCAGGTGGACGCCCTGCGCCAGAACGGCGTGCCTGCGGGGGCCATAAACAGCTCCATGCAGTGGGACGGCGTCCTCGATATGTTCCGCGCTGTGAGAAGCGGGGCGGTAAAACTCCTTTATATAGCGCCTGAGCGCCTTGACGGGGATGGCTTCCGCGAGTTCCTGTCGTCGGTGGACGTGTCCATGGTGGTCGTCGACGAGGCGCACTGCGTCTCTCAGTGGGGGCATGACTTCCGCCCGTCGTACCAGAACATAGCGCCTGCCGTGTCCTCCATGAGGAACCGGCCCGTCTTGGCGGCGTTCACGGCCACAGCCACCGAGGATGTGAGGGGCGATGTCGTCCGCCAGCTGGGGCTGGAGTCCCCCTTCACTGTCGTGACCGGCTTCGACCGGGAGAACCTCTTTTTCCAGGTGGAAAGCCCGGCTGACAAGATGGGCTTCTTGACGGGCTACGTCAAAAAATTCCCCCAGATGCCCGGGATAGTCTACTGCTCGACCAGGAAGGCGGTCGAGGACGTGTGCAACAAATTAAAGGAGAGCGGCGTGAGCGCCGTGAGGTATCACGCCGGCCTTGACGATTCGGAGAGGCTGAAAAACCAGGACGCGTTCATCCACGACAGGGCGACCGTGATGGTGGCCACCAACGCCTTTGGCATGGGCATCGACAAGTCCAACGTGCGGTACGTCATTCACCACAACATGCCGGGCAGCATAGACAGCTACTACCAGGAGGCGGGGCGCGCCGGGCGGGACGGGTCGCCCGCTGACTGCATACTGCTCTTCGGCAAGGGCGACATCGCTACGGCGCGCTACCTGATCTCGTGCGGGGAGGACCCGGAGACGAAGCGCTCTGGTTACGCGAAACTGCGCTCCATGATCGACTACTGCAACACGGACGGCTGCCTCAGGGCCTTCATACTGGCCTACTTCGGCGAGCGGTACGCAAAGGGATCGTGCGGCGGCTGCGGCAACTGCACGTCGGTGACGGAGCGTTCCGACATAACGATAGAGGCGCAGAAGATCCTCTCATGCGTCTACCGCATGGGGGTTCAGGCCGATGGCCTGAAGTTCGGCGCCTCCATGGTCGCGGACGTCCTCAGAGGATCCCGCAGGGACAGGATCTTGCAGCTCGGGTTGGACAAAATTTCCACCTGGGGATTGATGAAGGGATACGGCAAGGACGCCATCAAGGACATGATAAATTTCCTCGTCGCCGGAAATTACCTGGCAGAGGCGGATGGGGAGTACCCCACGCTCTCATTCACGGAGCGGACGTTCCCGTTCCTCAAGGGCCGTGCGCGCCTCATGATGAGGCATCACGCGGACAAGCCCGCCCGTAAGCGGGAGAGCGCAAGCCTGGCAGAGGTCGGGACGCTCTTCGAGGAACTGCGCGCCCTCAGGAGGCGCGTCGCGTCCGAGGAAGGGGTGCCGCCCTACGTCGTGTTTTCGGACAGCACACTGAAGGCCATGTGCGAGATGCTCCCGAGAGACAGGGATGAGTTCCTGTCCGTCCCCGGCGTAGGCCGCGCCAAGCTGGAGAAGTACGGCGACGCCTTCCTCGGCGTCATCAGAAGCAACGCCTGAGGGAGCGCGGCAAATCAAAGGCACGGCATCCGGCAGATGGTCTGAGGACGCCGTGCCTCGTCTCCGTGCCGAGCGGAAACGTTACTTTATGACTATAAGATCCCTCGTGAACGTGTTCAGCGCCTCGCCGGTGCCGTCGGGCCTGACCGCGACGAGGTTTTCGATGCGCACGCCGTACTTGCCCTCGATGTATATGCCCGGCTCCACGCTGAACACGTTTCCCGGTTCCAGCGGCGCCGTGTTGCCCTCTATCATGTACGGCGACTCGTGGATCGCGATCCCGACGCCGTGGCCCACCCTGTTCAGAAAATACTGGCCGTATCCTGCGTCGTTTATCACTTTCCGGGCAGCCCTGTCGACGTCCTGCCCTGTCGCCCCCGGGCGCACGGCGGCCTCCCCTGCCTTCTGTGCCTCCAGGACGATGCCGTAGATTTTGCGCTGTTCGGCGTCTGGCTCGCCCAGGCAGAACGTCCTCGTCGTGTCCGAACAGTAGCCCCTGTGCCTGCACCCGGTGTCCACGACGATGAAGTCCCCGTCGCCGAGCGTCCTGTCCGTGCCGGTGTAGTGCGGCATGGAGCCGCCCGGGCCTGACGCCACGATGGGGGAGAACGACAGCCCCTCCGCGCCATTTTCCTCGTATAGCCTCAGGATTTCGTCATGCACGTTCTTTTCCGTGATGCCCGCCCTGATGAATTTCGACAGGCCCTCCATCACCTTGTCGGCAATTTCGCTGGCTTTTCTCATGCAGCCCAGCTCCGTTTCGTCCTTCCTCCTGCGCAGCGGCGAAAGCGTCTCCGCGCCGTTCGCCCACTCGAAGGCGACAGCGGATCGCATGTCTATCAGGTCCACGGCCCGTACGCCGTCGTTGAAGGCGATCCTCCCGCCTGCTGCCCCGAGCTCGCGGCAGCCGTCCGCCCACGCGCCCGCGAAGCCCTCGTGGTCCTCCCATACCTTGTAGGAGACAGCTCCTCCCAGCGCGGCGGCCATCTCCTCCTTGTAGATGCGGGGGACCATCGCGAAGCACCTGCCCTCCCGGGACACCATCAAGCCCTTCACCCGCTCGTCCGCGAAGAGCTTCAGCTCCGCCAGGTACTCCAGGTCCGTGGACGGCCCCATGAAGAGCGCGTCCAGTTTCATCCTGGATAATTCCCCTGCTAGTTTTTCGATCCTCTCCCTGTTAATCATCACAGTACCTCCTAGTAGTAATATACAATACCCTCCACTAAGTATTTGACGCAGTATTTATGTAGTATTTTGTGCGGCATAGTCCCTCATTGCTTAGTGTATACGTAATTTTCATTACTTGTTTTCGCATAAACCTATGATTTACGAAGAATTAATTGTCTTTTAGTTGTTTTCACCTACCAGTATTTTTTATAACCTGTTATTATCTCCCCATGAAAAATCAACATGAGAAGCGAGGTGAAATTAAATGAAACCGATACATCTTCTGGTAGTTGAATCTGATCCACTCTCACTCTTCCACATTGGCCAGGTAATGCGGTACTTCGACAACTATCTGGTCGTCGACAAGGTGAGCAACGTGGACGCGGCTATCGAACGAATGAAGGTCATCCCTGTGGATCTCGTCCTGATAGGCGGGGCCGCTAACGTCGATCAGTGGCGCAAGCTCACTGATTGCGGCACAAAGGCGAAACTCCTTCTTTTGGTCGAAAACCCGTCCAGGGAGATAGTGCAGGAAGCTCTCTCCCACGGAGTCTGGGACATGATCATGAGGCCAGTCTCCACGGAGCGTCTGAGGTATTCTCTTGAGATGTTCCGCTACAGAGCCATCTATAGCGAAGACTTGGAACTTCCGGTTATGCAGGAAAAGCTCGATGCTATTTTCTTCCCGCGCGAGCACCATCAGCAGATCAACGCCGGGGCAATCAAGAACAGCGAGATGCTCGAAAAGGTGCTGCAGCTCATCGAGGAAGGCGACGAGCCGCAGTCTGCCGGCGAGATCGCGGGTATGTTGAGCGTGTCGCGGATAACGGTACGCAAATATTGCGAAGCGCTTGTGAATACCGGCAAGCTCCACGTAAAAAATAAGTACCAGGCGAAGGGCCGCCCCATTAAGCAGTATTACATGGCATAGCCTACCGCTCGCAACCGATTTCAAGGAGGATCCTTTCTGTCGATATGACGCCTCCCCAGACGGCAGGGTATTCGTGGGTGCCTTCCCTGTCCCGGTAAGATAGTTTTTTGTCCAGCAAGGGCGTCACGGTTTTGCTGTCGAGGCTGGCACGATACAGGTCTAATCCAGACTGTATCGTGCCAGCCTCTCGCATGGAGACGGCCTCGAAAGAGCCGCCGCAGGGGCAGGGGGCGCCTTGGCCGTTCAGGGCGATGTCCGCGATGTCTGAGGTGAAATCCCTGCCGTAACAGCAGCCTGAGCGGTGATAGCCAGGGCGGTTCGCCCCGGCCACCGTGTTCTTGGAGTCGCGGACGCTGTTGTCGCAGACCAGGATGACGCCCTCCGGGAGGCCAATCGGCCCGCAGTAGCCCGCCACTTCCCCGAAGAGCCGCGCCAGCTCACTTTTCTCGGCTGTGCGGACGCTGTAAAGCCCGTGCCTGTCCCAGAGCCAGCGAGATAGTTTGTTCATGCTGACGTTGTAGTCCCCCCGGACGAACGAGGCTATGGGAACGAGCTCCGCTGTCTCATCCCTCGAACCCACGTACAGCATTGCCTTCAGCGTCCGCGTGACGTCTATGCCGAGCTGCGAGCAGAGCTCCGCTATCGTGTTGGCGCCGGGCGTCTCGATATCCTTTAAATCCTCTGGCGCTTCGCCTTGGCTGGGCTGCGGGGGACGGAACTCAAAGGGCGAATCCGCCAGGAGCAGCTTGCCGCAGGATTTGCAGATGAAACCTGGCCTTGCGCCTATCGACCCCGCTTCGCAGGGGAAGAGGAGCGAAAACGACCTGTAGCTAGGGGTTGTCTCCTCCACGAAGGACGATCCATCGGCGCCTGGGATGTCCGCCAGCGCGCCCGATACTGCCGCCATGATCTCCGACGTTTTTTGCCCTGCGTCCGACGTGTCCTTCGACCAACCCAAAACCCGAAGCTCCCTGCCCCTGTCGTCGACGTATGCCGTGGCCGTGTCCTGCCACTCCCTGACATACCGCTCGGCCAGGGAGAACACGGCCTCGTCGCTGCCGCAGTCGACGCGCTGGAGGGCCGCCCCACCGAAGAGCGCCTCGGCCAGCCGTTCCTTTATCTCCCTCTGCCTGAGCGCACCGCCCGGCAGCAGCAGGATCTCGCCGGATTTGGCGTTGTACGCCGCGTCCCCGCCCTTCACGAGGCTTATCAGCCCCGCGTCCTTTACCTTGGCTGGCGCGTTCTCCGTCTGTGGTTTCAGCGTCGTTCTCATCTCTTAACTCCTCCTCTGCTCGATGATCTCCGCGATGGCGGACATGAGTTTTCTGTTTTCCGCAGGGGTGCCGACCGTCAGCCTCAGCCCGCATGGCGCGCTGTCATGCCGCAGCGTGCGGACCAGGATCCCTCTCGCGCGGAGTTCCTGCGAGATGTCCTGGAGCTCCGGGTGGGGCATCCCGTAGAACGCGAAGACGAAGTTCGCGTGTGACGGGACGTAGGGTATGCCGTTCATGCGCAGGAAATCCTCGAGCTTCTGGCGGGTTTTCGATATCCTTGCGCTTGTCCTCTCCTTGAACGCGCTGACGGAAGGATCCGTCACGTCCGTCTCAGCAGCGGCCTGCGCCAGGGAGTTTACGGTATAAGGGGGCCTCGTGCGGTACATATGCGATATCCACTTCGGGTGGGCTATCATGTATCCGGCTCGCAGCCCGGCGAGCCCTGAGATCTTGGAGAAGGTCCGCAGCACAGCCACGTTGTTGAAATCGGAGACATATCTCGTGGCGTCCGCGTGATCCTGCTTCGGATCCACGAAGTCCGCGTAGGCGTGATCGACTATGAGGAGCGGGCGCGTCGGCATCAGGGACAGCCTTTCGAGCAGGGACTCGAATTCCCCGCGCGTCACCACGGCTCCGGTGGGGTTGTTGGGGCTGCAGAGGAATATCATCTTCGTGGTGCTCGTAACGGCGTCGGCTAAAGCGCCCACGTCTATGGAGAGGTCGGCCCTCATGGGGACGAACACGGGCGTGGCGCCCATCATCCTGGCGGACGAGGCATAGACCACGAAAGTGGCGGCGGGGACGATTACGTCGTCGCCCGGGTCAAGGAAGGTGAGGGCGAGCGTGTTTATGATGTCGTCGAGTCCGTTGCCGATGAGAAAGCACTCCGGCGACAGCCCGTATTTTCGCGAGAGCGCGCCGCGGAGCCGGGCGCACGTCATGTCAGGGTACCTGTGGACATTTGGGCGGCTGGACAAGAGCGACCGCAGGGTCTTCAGGACGGCTGGCGGCGTCCCGAAGCAGTTTTCGTTGGCGCCCAGCAAAACGGCGTCCTCGGACTCAGCGGGCGCCCCTGGCGAATAGCCGTCCAGGGCTAAGGCGTTGGGCCTCAGAAACCTTTTAAAGTAGATCTCTGTAGTGTCAGGTAAATCGCTTTTCATTGTCAGCCCCTCCATCCGATCAGATTCGAGAGCGCGTCCCGGACGCACGGGAAATTCGGCGCCCAGCTGCCCAAGACGCTGCCTATCGCGACAAACCTGCCCCTCCCGAACGCCTCGTAGGACATTTTGTCGCTGGCCGTGTCGCCGAAGAAGAGCGGAGACGCGTGCCCGAATCTCCGGCAGATGAACTCCAGGCCCTCCGGCGACGGCTTGAGCATCCCGCTGTCGCTCGTCACTGCCCGCTCGTCCGGGAAGTCGTCCCATGAAAGTATGCCCTTGCCCAGTTCCCAATCCCGCGATTCGCGCCCCGTGAACACGTAGACGGGCAGGGGCAGGTCGCGCCAGTGGGCGTCGAACATGGGCTTCTCGGCGGCATACGCGCCGGGCTGCCCGTCGCTCCCGCGATAGATCTTCATGCACCTGTCGGCCACGCGGCCGAGGGAGAAGCGGCCGGCGAAATTTTCCTCAAGCCACCGCCTGGCTGAACCGGCGCCGCAGGGGCGGATGATCGCCGCTAGCTCCCCTGGGTCTGGGATGCACTCAGAGAGCCGCCCGGTGCCGGGATCCCTCGACGCGGCGATGTTGAGCAGCCCCCAGGCGATGTGGTCGTCGTCGTTGAAGCCGCCGTGTCGCTTAAAAACCGTGTTGAGCGCGGGGGAGTAGCCTGGTGCGTCGACGATGAGGCTAGCCGCCCCCCACTCGCCCTCCACGGCCATGCGGATAGTCTCTTGATACGACGCGGATGAGTCGATCAAGACGCCGTCCACGTCAAAGATCAGGCAGTCTGGCGCGAAACCAGCGACTCCGAGCCCCCCGCCAGTGCCGCCCTTCCCGCGATTGCCCTGGAATGTCATTCCTGACACCTCCGTACCATAAGCTGTGTTTCATGATATCATTAAAAGAACGTATTGCGAATTTTTTTTGAAAGGGGCAGCGTCTTATGGATATTACCCCTCGGGGGTGCAGCAGCATCGGCGGCGAGCTGGCGCAGGGGATGGAGGAGTGCCGGGCTACCGCTATGGCGATGTTCACGTCCTATGGGTACAGCCCGTTCAACCCTGCGGAGCTCCAGCTTTTGGAGGGCATGATGAAAAACCTGCACCGTAGGAGGAGGGGGCGCGTCATCGCGCTCAACAGCCCCTTCGGGGAGCCGTGCTGCCTCCGTGCCGACCTCACGCTGTCCGCGCTCTCGTACATGGCCCTGCACCACGCGCCTGATGACTTCCCGCTCAGGCTCTGCTATTCGGAGAGGGTGTTCGCGACCCCGCGTCCGCCCAGGGAGAACATAGAGGACACTCAGGTCGGCGTTGAGCTGCTTGGGTGGGAGGGCATCGGCTCCGACGTCGAGGTCCTGGCCGTCCTCCTCAGCGCGCTGGACAGTCTCGGCCTCACGGAGTCCGTGGTGGTGCTGGGCGATGTGTCGCTCTTCCCGGCGCTCTTCGCGGACCTGCCGCAGGGCTTGGCTCTAAAGCTGGTAGAACTGCTCGAGGACGGCGCCTATTACGAATACGGCAAGACGCTGGCCTCGTCGGACGCAAGTGAGCGGCACAAAAAAATCTTGGCGGAGTTGCCCTGGCTCAAGGGGCCCAACGAGATTTTGTCCCGCGCGGCGGACGTCTTTGGCTCTTCTTGCCTGCTCGAACCCCTGCGCGAGATCACAGGTTCCCTCATAGCGCGGGGCTACGGGGACAGGGTGAGGGTGGATCTCGGATTCATAAGGGATCTCGGCTATTACTCAGGGCCTGTTTTCAACGTCTACTCCTCTGGCGACGGATCTTTGCTGGGCGGCGGCGGCAGGTACGCGGCCTCGCTCGCCGACACGCGCTTCTCGTGCCAGGCCCTGGGCTTCGGCGTGAGCCTGCGCGAGCTTGCCCTGTCGCGCGGGGCGCGCCCGGCCTCCCCGCGCGTGATGATCTGGGCAGGGCAGACCGCGCCCCATAGGGCCTTGGCATACGCGGCGTCCCTTGCGGAGGCGAAATCGCCGTTCGAGATAAGCTGGAACCCGAACGATTCCGAGTCGAAGGACTTCGCTATCAAGCGCGGCTGCGCGTGGTGGGTCAACATCGAGGGGGATTACGCGCTCGAACTGCCCTCCGGCAGACCAGTGGCGATACCCATGACGGGGGGTGCGCGCTGATGCCGGTGATCGCCCTGCCGACAGGCCGCGTGCGCGACGCGTGCCTCGACATAATAGAAGGATCCGGGATGCCGGCGAAGAAGCTGCGCAACGCCGGGAGGAACCTCGTCGTAGATGACGGGGATTACAGATATCTCATCGGGAAGCCGTCCGACATACCGACGCTCGTCTCCCAGGGTCTGGCGGATCTGGCGCTTGTGGGCAACGACGTCACGGAGGAGTCCGGCGTGGAGCTGGCGGAGCTGATAGACACTGGCAGGGGGCGCTGCTTCATGGCTATAGCCGGGCCGCCCGCCGCGGCGGAGCGCTTCACGGGGCACGCCAGCACGCTGATGGGCCTCCGCGTCGCGAGCAAGTACGGGAGGCTGGCGCGTCGGACGTTCGAATCCTGGGGCGCGCACGTGAAGGTGCTGCACTTGAACGGGTCGGTGGAGCTGGCGCCGGCCCTGGGGCTGGTCGATTGCATATTCGACATCGTCCAGACCGGGAGCACGCTCAGGGCGAACGGGCTTGTCGTCCTGAAGCGCACCGCCGAGGTCTCGCTGCGCCTCGTGGCAAACCCCGGCGCGCTCCAGCTGCGCTGGGAATTTCTGCGCGACGCTGTGGGCGCCGTCAGAAGCTTCGTAAACGGAGGATGAACGATGAATAGCGTTACCAGGAACACGAAGGAGACGCAGATCTCCCTTTCGGTCTCTTACCCTAGGCCGCCCAGCGATATCCGCATCGATCTGACGTGCGGCTTCTTGGCGCACATGCTGGAGCTGATGGCGCATCGCGCCCGGCTGGGTCTTGAGGTGCGCGCCTCAGGCGACACCCACGTGGACGGCCATCACCTGACGGAGGACGTGGGCATCGTCCTGGGGGTCGCCTTGAGGGAGATGATCCAGTCCGAGAGTACGCCGCGCAATCGGTACGGGTGGTGCCTGCTCCCCATGGACGGATCCCTCGCCCGCGTGGCGCTTGACCTGAGCGGCAGGGGGGGGTTCTATTGGGAGGGGAGCTTCCCCACCGACAGGTGCGGTGATTTCGACCTGGAACTCGTCCCCGAGTTTTTCAGGGGATTCTGCCGCGAGTCGCGCGCTACGATGCACGTGGCCATCCTGACGGCCGACAACTCCCATCACGCCGCCGAGGCGGTCTTCAAGGGCGCCGGTATGGCCCTTGGCATGGCCTTGGCGGCTTCGGACGTGCCTCCCAGCACCAAGGGCGAGTGGATATGATCGTATTCCCTGCCATAGATCTGTACGCGGGGAGGGTCGTGCGGCTCCGGAAGGGCGATTTCTCCGACAAGACCGATTATGGTTCGGATCCGATCGCCGTCGCGCGCGCTTTCGTTGAGGCTGGCTGCCGCCATCTGCACGTGGTCGACCTGGAGGGCGCCGAGTCCGGTTCGCCCAAGCACCTGGGGCAGCTGCGTGAGCTGAGCGGGCTAGGGATGGAGATAGAGTACGGCGGCGGGCTGCGCTCGGAGGCCGCCATCGGGGACGCCATTTCCGCCGGCGCGTCGCGTGTCATGGCGGGGAGCATCATCTTTGACGGCGGCAGGGAGATGGTGAGGGCGAAAAGCCTCTTTAAAGAATTCGGGGAGGCGGTCACGCCGTCCATAGATGTCCGCTGCGGCAGGGTTGTCGTCTCCGGGTGGGCCAAGAGCATCGGCGAGCCTCCAGCGCCCTGCGTCGAGCTGCTCCGCTCCATAGGCTACACGACGTTCCTGGTGACGGCCACGGAGAGGGACGGGATGCTGCAGGGGACGGACTTAGGCCTCTACGAGGATCTGCTCGCCAGCGCGCCGGGCATCCGCATAATAGCGGCGGGCGGTGTGACGGATATGGGAGACATAAAGCGTCTCCGCGACGCGGGGCTTTACGGCGCCGTCGTCGGGAAGGCCCTCTACGAGAGGGGATTCGACCTAGCTAGCGCTATCGCGATTTCGAGGGGTGATCGGTAAATGGAGGTCTTTTCGCTGGATGACGTGAAGTTCGACCGCGACGGGCTGGTGTCGGTCGTCGTGCAGGACTCCGGGACCGGGGAGGTCCTCATGGCCGCGTGGGCTAACCGCGAGGCGCTGGAGTTGACTGTCGAGCGCGGGGAGATGGTCTTCTGGAGCAGATCCCGGCGCGAGATATGGCACAAGGGGCTCACCAGCGGCAACAGGATGAAGCTGACGGAGCTTCGGGCCGACTGCGACGGCGACACGCTGCTTGCCCTGGTGACGCCGTCCGGCCCTGCCTGCCACACCGGGGCCGTGAGCTGTTTTTTCAGGCGTCTGCCGATTGACGGGCCGGAGGCCGGTTCCGACGTAGGGACGTTCCTCGGGCGGCTTTTCAGGTACCTGGAGTCCCGCGCCGAAGACGCCCCGGAGGAGAGCTACACGGCCCGTCTCCTGGCCAGCGGACGATCCAGGGTGGCGCAGAAGGTGGGCGAGGAGGGCGTCGAGACGGCGCTGGCGCTTGCGACCGGCGACGCGGACGGCTTCCGCTGCGAGGCCGCCGACCTGCTCTATCACCTGGAAGTCGCCTGTATTTCGGCCGGAGTGCCGCTCCAGAGCGTCCTGCTGGAGCTGAAGAGCCGCCACAAGCCGGACGCTACTTAGTGATGTCCCTCCTGTGCTCCCTGGCCTTTGCCACGATCTCCTGAGAGTCCATCGTAAGGAAACAGCCGTCCTTGTACAGGGGCTTGCCGTCCACTATGGTGGCCCTGACGTCGCGCGAGCTGCCGGAGTAGACCAGGAATTCGGGGAGGTTTCGGTCGTCGCACCCAACGTAGCGCGGCCCGGATATGTCCACCAGCGCGATGTCGGCGTGCCACCCCGCCTTTATGAGCCCCACGCCCTCGAAGCCCATGCCGGCCGCGCCCGCCAGCGTCGCCATCTTCAGTACGTCGCGCGCGGAGACGAGCGTGGGGTCCTTGTGATACCCCTTGTGCATCAGGGCGGCGGCGCGCATCTCGTCCCACATGTCCAGCCGGTTGTTGCTCGCCGCGCCGTCGGTGCCGAGCGCGACGTTCATGCCCAGATCGAGCATCTCCCGCACCGGGGCGTAGCCGCTCCCCAGTTTCAGGTTGCTCTTCGGGTTGTGGACGAGCGTCACGTTGGAGCGGTTCACGCGCCCGAGTTCGTCGGAGGGGTGCCACACGCTGTGGGCCAGGAGCAGCTTCGGGGCGTCCAGCAATCCAGCCTGCGCGAGGTACTCGGACGGGGAGATTTTATATTCGTCCCGGAACGTCTTCAGCTCGCCCTCCGTCTCCAGCCAGTGGAAGTGGACGCCGAGGCCTCTGTCCTTCGCGATCCCGGCGATGCGGGCCAAGAAGTCCCTGGGGACGGTGTACGGCGCGTGGGGCCCGAGCTGGACGATGATCCGCCCCTCCCTGCCGCCGAAGTCCTCCGCAAGGCTCAGGTTCTCGTTCAGCTTGCGGGCATCATCGCCAGTGATGCCACGGCAGAGCGCGGCCCTCATGCCGGAGGCGAGCGTGGCCGAGGCCACCTCGCGCATGAAGTAGTACATGTCAGCGAAACAGGTGGTGCCGCCCGATATCATCTCCAGCATGGCCAGCTCCGCGCCTGATCGTATGTGCTGCGGCAGGAGCCGGTCCTCTGCCGGGAAGATCTTCGTCTGGAGCCACTCCATCAGCGGCAGTTCCTCAGCGATGCCGCGCAGCAGCGTCATGGAGACGTGGGTGTGGGCGTTCACGAGGCCCGGGATCGCGGCGGTCTCGCCCCGCCCGTCGAACAGGATCTCCCCCTTCGCGCCCTTGGGCGGCAGGACAGCGGTTATCCGCCCGTCGCTGCCAATCTCTATGTCGCCCCTCTCCGCGCGCTCACGCTCGCTGTCCCAGATGAGCACGTCCCGTATTGCGGTCATCTCAAGCCCTCCAGTCGACTAGGTATTTTTCCTGCTCTGGCGTGAGCCGTTCCAGCCTGAGCCCCAGCGACTCCGCCTTGTAGCCTGCCACCATGTCGTCTATGAAAGCGGGGACCTGTTGCAGCCCCTTTTTGAGTTCCCCGCCCTTCGCTATGTAGAGGGCGGAGAGGAACTGGGTGGCGAAGCTCGTGTCCATTATCTCGATGGGGTGTCCGTCGCCGGCCGCAAGGTTTACGAGCCTGCCCTCGCCCAGCAGATGGAGCCTTCTGCCGTCCGCTGTTTCGTAAGTGCGGATGTTTGCGCGAGAGTCATAGATTTTCGACGCGATCTCCTCCAGGTGCGGGATGTAAACCTCCACGTCGAAATGCCCTGCGTTCGCCAGGAGGACGCCGTCCTTCATCTTTTCGAAGTGCTCCTTGCGGATGACCTGCGTGTTGCCCGTCACGGTGACGAAGATGTCGCCGACCTCGGACGCCTGGGCGATGTCCATCACGCGATAACCGTCCATGTGTGCCTCCAAGGCCCTGTGGGCGTTGATCTCCGCCACCACGACGCTCGCCCCGAGCCCCGCGGCCCTCTTCGCTACGCCCTTGCCGCACCAGCCGTAGCCGATCACTACGACCGTCCTGCCGGCGACCGTGCAGTTCGTCGTCCGCATGATGGCGTCCCAGACGGACTGCCCCGTCCCGTAGCGGTTGTCGAACAGATACTTGCTCAGGGCGTCGTTCACGGCCAGCATCGGGAACAGGAGCAGCCCCTCGGAGTCCATCGCCCGGAGACGCTTTATGCCGGTCGTGGTCTCCTCGCAGCCGCCGCGTATGCGGGGCGCCAGGCTGCGGAATTTCTCGTGGATCAGCGCCACAGTGTCCGCGCCGTCGTCGATCAGCACGTCCGGTTCCCACGCCAGCATCCTGCAAAGGTTCTCCTCGTACTCCGCGGCGCTCATCCCGTGCTTGCTGAACACGTGGACGCCGTACTCTGCCAGCGCCGCGCAGATCGGGTCCTGCGTCGAGAGGGGGTTGCTGCCGGCGGCGGATACCGTGGCGCCGAGGTCTTTCAGCGCCTTCAAGAGGCAGGCCGTCTTAGCCTCCAGGTGGAGACAGGCCGCCACCGTGTGCCCCGCCAGGGGCTTTTTGCCCCCTGCCAGCTCCTTTTCCAGTATGAGCCGCAGCACAGGCATGTACTGCCATGCCCAGTCTATCCTGCCCCTCCCCTCAGACGCGAGGTTCATGTCGGCTACGAGGTATTCCTCTCTTCTCTGATCCAATTCGAGACCCTCCTGATGCGATGATGTATTTCCGCCGCTCCGGGCAGTTTTATATGACAGTATATTAACACGTGGAGCATCTGTTATAATTATCCGGCCTTAATATTTTATAAAGAGGCTGGTTTATTGTTAAGGGCCGGATTAGCTTTGCGGCAACGGGCCAGCTGCGGGAGGATTTCTTATGACTACTGGCGGTTCAGCGAACAATATAAAGTGGAGGAGTTCCAGCGAGCTCCGTGAGATGTTCCTCTCATATTTCGAGGGGCTGGGAAGCAGGAGGTACCCGAGCTTCCCCCTAGTGCCTGACGACCCGACGCTGCTTTTCACCGTCGCTGGCATGGTCCCCTTCAAGCCCTACTTCCTGGGCCTCAAGACGCCGGAGGTCACCAGGGCCACCACCGCCCAGAAGTGCATCCGCACGAACGACATCGACAACGTCGGGCGCACGGCGCGGCATCACACGTTTTTCGAGATGCTCGGCAATTTCAGCTTCGGGGATTATTTCAAGAAAGAGGTCATACCGTGGGCCTGGGAGTTCGTCACTGGCAGGATCGGACTCGACCCCGGCAGGCTCTACGCGACGATATACCTCGACGACGAGGAGGCGCACGACTTCTGGAGGGATCTGGTCGGTCTGCCGGAGGATCGCATCGTCCGTTTCGGCGACGAGGACAACTTCTGGGCGGCGGGCCCCACCGGCCCATGCGGCCCGTGTTCCGAGCTGCTTTACGACCAAGGGCCGGATTTCTCATGCGGGAAGCCGGACTGCGGCCTCGGTTGCGGCTGCGACCGATACCTGGAAATTTGGAACCTCGTGTTCATGCAGTACTCCCGGGACGAATCCGGGAACCTCACGCCCCTGCCCAAGAAGAACATCGACACCGGTATGGGGCTAGAGCGCCTAGCGTCCATAGTGCAGGGCGTCAGGGGCGATTTCGAGACGGATCTCTTCAAGCCGATAATGGACAGGGCGTGCGGCCTGGCGGGGTTCAGGTACGGCGACTCGCCGAGGGGCGACCTGGCCGTCCGCGTCATCTCCGATCATCTCAGGGCATCCGCCTTCATGGTGGCGGACGGCATACTGCCGTCGAACGAGGGGCCGGGCTACGTCCTGCGCCGGCTGATTCGCCGCAGCGTCCGCTTCGGTCGGCTGGCCGGGCTGGACAAGCCATTCCTCCTCGATCTGCTGCCTGTCGTAAACGAGATAATGGGCGGGCAGTACGGTGAACTCATCGAGCAGTCCTCCACGATCAGGCACGTCATAGAGATGGAGGAGACGCGGTTTGGCCGTACGCTGGCGCAGGGCATGGATCTGCTGGACTGCGAGCTGAAAAAGGTGGCCCGGGGCGGGGGCGCGACGCTGCCCGGGGAGGTAGCCTTCGCCCTGTACGACACATACGGCTTCCCCCTGGAGCTGACGGAGGAGATCGCGTCGGAGGCAGGCGTGGAGGTCTGCCGCGGCGGCTTCGACCGCGAGATGGAACTCCAGCGCGAGAGGGCGCGCGCCGCCAGCAAGCAGAGCGCCGCCGTGATGTCGGCCAACGTCTACACCAAGCTGGCTGACAGGCTCGGGCCAACGCGCTTTGACGGCTACGAGGCGACGAGCGCGTCTGCGGTCGTCACGGCGATCATCTCGGACGGCGCCGAGACGGATTCTCTCTCGGAGGGTGAGCGAGGGATGGTCTTCCTGTCCCGTACGCCATTTTACGCCGAGCGCGGCGGCCAGACGGGCGACCGTGGGACGCTTGTGTGCGCGGGGGCGAGTTTTGACGTGGAGGACACCGTATACCCCAGCGGCGATACGATAGCCCACGTGGGCAAGGTGTCGGCCGGCACCGTAAAGACCGGCATGGCGCTGGAGGCTGTCGTGGACGCCCGCCTGCGCGACGCGACCAGGCGGCATCACACGGCCACCCACCTCATGCACGAGGCGCTGATCCGGGTCCTGGGCAAGCACGTCCGCCAGGCCGGGTCGCTGGTGACCCCGGCGTTCCTGCGGTTCGACTTCAACCACACGGGCCCGCTCACCGACGGCGAAATCCGTGATGCGGAGAGGATCGTCTACGAACAGGTGCTGCGCGCCGTCCCCGTAAAGACGAGCGTGATGGCCTACGACGAGGCGAGGAAGCTGGGCGTGAAGGCGCTCTTCGAGGAAAAGTACGGCGATGTCGTGCGGGTGCTGGAGATCCCCGGTTTCTCGACCGAACTCTGCGGCGGGACGCACGTGGGCAACACAGGAGAGATCGGTTTCGTCAAGATAGCGAAGGACGAGGGCATAGGCGCCGGCGTCAGGCGCGTGGTCGCCTACGCCGGGGAGGCGTCGTTCGGCCTCGCGCTGGACGCGTTCAGGGCGCAGCGCAGCCTGTCTGAGATTCTGGGCGTCACGGGCGGCGATGCCGAGTCGCTAGAGGCGAAGGCAAACGAACTGCTCGCTGAGAAAAAACAGCTGGAGCGGAAAAATCAGGAGCTGCTCCTCAGGAGCGCGTCCGAGGGCGTGAGCGACCTGCTCAGGGACGCCGTCACGATAGGCGACGTGGCGCTCGTCACCGGCAGGTTCAACGACACGCCCAGAGACCTCCTGCGGCAGATCGGCGACAGGATAAAGCAGTCGGAGCCCCGCGCCGTCATACTGCTGGCTGGAGTAGAGGGCGGCGCCGTGACTCTCGTCGGGATGGCCACGGACAGCGCCGTAAAGAGCGGCGCCCACGCTGGCAACCTGGTCAAGGAAGCCGCGGCCCTGATCGGCGGCAGCGGCGGCGGCAAGCCCGCCACGGGCCAGGGGGGCGGCAAGGATCCGTCAAAGCTAGAGGAGGCCTTGGCCGCCGCCCGGCGCGTCGTGGCCTCGCAAGTGGGGGTTGGGGAAGGAAGTTAAGGCTTGGCGGGCGCGCGGTTTTCTGTCCCAGGGGCGCGCATTGCGCGTCCGTTTCGCGGATATGCGCGCCCCATGCCCACGGATGCCATGATGGCGTATGCCAATATTTCTTACTCGCGCCCGGAGGGCGGCATGTAAATGCTCTTTTCGCTGCAAATTTATTGTGTTATGCTGGCTGACGAAGAGATGAGGGGGCTAATTGGCTAGAAAGGGTGTGGCTTATCGATGTACGCGATAAAAGGGGTATATGACGGGAATTGTTTCAGGCTGGAAGAACCAGTCCCCGTGAAGGAAGAATACGAGGTGGCCATTACATTTATCGAACCTGTAAAGAGGTCACAGGAAAATATCTTTTATTTTTTCAATACGTGGGACGACGAAGATATCGAAAACGTCGGTCAAGTCATCGCTGAGAGAAGGTCGTTTACGCTCGGAATAATTCATACTAATATTTCATAATCATTACCGACGGAGGGCGACATGGGTACGTTGAAGCCAGCCCGCCGCTGTGATAGACTCGGGCGGTCTGAATTTAGCTTGAACGGGGATGATGATAGTGGTTTTTACGGATGCGCTAAATCACCTGACGGACACAATCATTAGCAAGCAAGCAAGCAAGCAAGCAAGCAAGCGTGGGTAGGCTGGTGTAGGAACATCTCTTTGAATTGCATCCTTCCGATTTTTATTTTCCTTGGAATACTGACTGCGGTAATCGAGTTCACTGACATTGACGCTGAGGCGGCAATTTCGCCTCCTGGCATTCAGTGGCAGATAAGCTTAGGTGGTACTTACGATGAGGGCCATGACGAATCCATAGCCTGTATCCAGCAGACGAGCGACGGTGGCTACATCATAGCGGGAAGTTCATGCTCCAACGATGGCGACGTGCAATCTGTACACCATGGCACTGTTGCCACTCATGACTTCTGGGTAGTCAAGCTAGATTCGGATGGAGATATCGAATGGGAAAGATCCCTTGGGGGGACACATGATGACCAAGCTCATTTCGTCCAGCAGACGAGCGATGGCGGTTATATCGTAGTGGGATCTTCTTACTCCGATGACGGCGACGTGCAATCTGTACACCATGGTACTGTTGCCACTTCTGACTTATGGGTAGTCAAGCTAGATTCGGACGGAGATATCGAATGGGAAAGATCCCTTGGGGGGACATACGAAGAAAATGGTTTATCCATCCAGCAAACAGGTGATGGCGGCTATATCGTAGCGGGAACTTCATACTCCAACGACGGCGACGTGCAGTCTGTACACCATGGCGCTGTTGCCACCTCAAGAGACGCATGGATAGTCAAACTAGATTTGGAAGGAGACATCGAATGGGAGAGATCCATTGGAGGAGCCTATGATGACGGTGTCACTTCCATTCGGCAGACAAGCGACGGCGGATATATTTTTGTAGGTCTCTCCTATTCCAATGACGGTGATGTCAGCGGACATCACGGTACTGCTGCTACTAGGGACTACTGGGTAGTCAGATTGTACTCGAACGGGGATATCGACTGGCAAAAATCCCTCGGTGGTTCGGATAATGATGCCGGCCGGGCAATAGAGCAAACAAGTGACGGCGGATATATCGTATCTGGCTATGCAGATTCTACTGACGGCGATGTCTCTGGAAATCATGGTGCCCTTGATTATTGGGTAGTCAAATTGTCCCCGGACGGGAACACTTTATGGAAAAAATGCTTAGGTGGCAGTTACCACGAAGATGCCTTCGATATCAAGCAAACTAGAGACGGCGGATACATTGTCGTGGGGGTTTCCAGTTCTAACAATGACGATGTGACAGGACACCATGGTAGCACTGCCACGCCTGACTACTGGCTAGTTAAACTGGACTCGGACGGAAATCTCAAGTGGCAGAGAAGCCTTGGCGGCAGCGGTCCTGAGAACGGCGGACGATCCTTGTGCCATACGAACGATGGCGGGTACGCGATCATTGGGTATTCTAGGTCTGACGATGGTGACGTGTCAGGGCATCACGGAAGTCTAGCCACATATGATTTATGGGCAGTCAAGCTATACTCAGATACTTATTCGGTGGCGTTTGACTCGCAGGGAGGAAGCGCAGTCCAGCCTGTGTATCCGCTCCATAATACAATCATAACCGCCCCCGTGGTTCCGGCTAGAGCAGGGTATTCCTTTGCTGGCTGGTATAAGGAAGCGACTTGCGTTAATGCCTGGAACTTCGCTACGGACACAGTAACGGCTGACATCACGCTCTACGCGAAGTGGACGGCAGATGCCGCCGTATCGCCTGACGTGCCAGCCATCCCCGGCGCAGTTGCCTCCATAGAGATTTCCGGCTTCCCTCTCACCCTGGTGCCAGGGAAGAGCTTCGACGTGACGCTGGCTTACGCCGCGTCTGGCGGGGGCGCGCCGGATCCGGCGCCGGTTTTGAGCGTCAGCCTGGAGGGTGGCAGCGCGTCGCTCGTCGCGGTAGAGATACTGTCCCCGAACAGCGCGAGAGTGACGGCGTTGCCGCAGGATACTTCCATCGCGCGGAGCGCTTCCGGCAACAGCGCGGTCTACGGGGAAGCGGTCATAAACTTCACGGCGACGCAGACTGCGGGCGGCACGGTGCACCAGAAGACCGCGGCGGTGCCGCTCATGATAGCGGACGAGCTTGCGACTCCGGTTGAGCTCGTCACGCCAGTGATCGACGAGTTTAAAAGCGCGAATATGGAGCTCGCCTCCAGCGACGAATATATCATGCCCGGCAGCGTCCAGCCGCCGATAACGTCACTCAGTTCACTTGACCCCGACTGGGTTCTTCTGGATAGGCTGGATGAGGCGTTCGTCGTGATAGAGCATCCCGTGGACGACGTGCTGCCGGTGTGCTTCTCATCGACCGGGCGGGACGCCGCCAACATCGGAATCGACGTGATGGATCTGCATCGTGCCGGCAAGAAGGGGCTTCTGCCGCTCACGTTCCGCGTGACCGTCAGCGGAGAGAGCCTGGGCAAGATCTTTTACTACGACGAATCGCTTACTGGGCGGATACTCGCGTCGCCGGGGGACTGTCTCGACGAGATCTTCTCGAAGATACTTTTCCAGAAGGAGATACTGGAGGGTGAGCGGGCCGGTTGGTACACACGTCTCGTGGACGGCGTCCTGAAGCCCCGGGAGGCGCTGGACAAGGGCATACTGGATGTGACGACGAGCGGCCAAGCGATTACGCTCTCGCTCTCGTTTTACCTGCTGGACGACGAGCTTCCGGAGGCGTTCGAGCAGGACGGCTACCTGATCGTCCCCGACGGCCTGCACAACGGCTGGATACGCGACCCTGTATGGCTCAACGCGTGGAAGCCCGGCTACGCGCCGGGTGACAACTCGATGCAGGGGCAGGGCGACAGCGGCGCAGGAGGAGACGGCGGCTGCGCGACCACAAGCGGCGCGGCGTTTCTCGCCCTGGCACTGTTTGCGGCAATGGCGTTAGCGAGACGCAGACGCGCGATGCGCGCCCCCGCGAAATCATTCGTAGTGCGGTAAATGCCCGCCAAACGCTACAGAGGGTACTCGCGTATCGGCGTATAAACCGCGCCGCTGGGGGAGAGGACGCTTCTCATCAGCACGAAGGAGGCGCACTCCCACGACGGGGAGGGGGCTTTTTTGAGCGCCAGGGCCAGCGCGTCGGTCATCGCGCTGCCCTGGCGGGCGCGGCCGATGGTAAGGTGTGGCGTGAAGCCTCTCGCGTCGGGGGGGAAGCCGGAGTTCTTGGCCGCCTGCTCTGTCTTCGACGCCAGCTTCGCGAGCTGCGGCGCTCCCTCGCTGACGCCCAACCAGAGGGCCTTCGGGCGCGCGAGGCTGGGGAACGCCCCCGCGCCAGCCAGCGATATCCTGAACCTCCTCACCCCGCCGAGGCCGGAGAGGGCCGAGTCCATCCTGGTGACGAAGGACGGGGCCGCGTCGCCCAGAAAGCGGAGAGTGATGTGAATCTGCTCCGGCGTGGCCCACTTGAAACCGCTAAAGCCGCCCAAGCCCTTCAAAAAGAACGCGATCTCGCTCAACGCGCCCGCCGCAGGGCAGACGCATATGAATGCCCGTATAGATTCTTCGTTTATCCGCATCTTTGCTGCCCCCGCTTACGACGTAGTGTGATATATTGTGTGCATGGCCAAGTGCTGGTGTCAGCAAATTAGCCTTTATTGCGGCCATTATAATTCACTATGTGGGGTTTGAATGCGGTAAGATGCGGAAAATTTTCAGTTGCAGGGCATTTAGAATTTTTTTAACCTCCATATTCATTTCGCTTGCGCTTGCCTCGCGGTCAGAGGCAGTCCTGTCCCCTTCCGGCGCCTTTACCCTGATAAGGCGGATCCCTCCGGGGGAGCCGCTGGGTGACGCTGCCGCGTTCCTGGGCCAGCACGTCTCAGAGAAGACTGTGGACTCCAAGGAGGGGATCAAGATCAGGAGGTGGGGGACGGCCAGCGACAAATGGTTTTTCGAGGTGCTGCACGACGGCAGCCTGGTGAGGGCCGCGCGGATAAACTGGGTCACAGCCTCCAGGGGCGAGCAGCAGAAGATCTTCGGCCAGCTTACGGGGGAGGGCAGGCGGTTTTTCGGCAAGGGGGCGACGTACAGGACAAGGACGGAAGCGGAGTGGACGGACTTCGGGGAGAAGTGGCTCGTCTTGGCTCGGCAGGGAGAAGGGCCTACGGACGGGGTGACGCTGCTATCCGGCATACGGGACGCTGAGATGGACAGCGGAAAGTACGGTTTTTAAGGGGGTAAGATGATCATGTCGGCTAAATTCAGGGCAACAGCGCTTTTGACAGCGGCGCTCGTTATTTTCGGGCTTGCCGTGACGCAGAGGGTTTCCAGCGCGGAGACGCAGCACGAGAAGCACATCAGGCTATCCGCGAGCCTGCTCAAGAAGATGCGGGAGCAGAAGGACGCCTCTTCCATGGCTCACGCCATCAAGTCCGCAAAGGGCGTCGCCATATTCCCCAGCGTGATACAGGCCGGGCTAGGGCTGGGCGGGATGTCGGGCGAGGGCGTCGTCCTGGTCAAGCAGGGCAAGGGATGGGGCGGCCCGTCGTTCGTCTCCATCGTGGGAGGGTCGTTCGGCCTCCAAATAGGCGTGAAGGAGGTCGGGCTGGTTCTCGTCATAACGAATAATGACGGCCTGCTGGCCTTCACGGGGGGAAAGAGCTTCAAGCTCGGCGGCGACGTGAGCGTCGCGGCTGGGCCTGTAGGTCGAGACGCCCAGGCGGCCACGGACTCACGCGCGGAGGCATCCATATACAGCTACTCCATGTCAAAGGGCCTCTTTGCGGGGATAGCCCTGAGCGGCGCCACTATAAACAGGAACGCGGACGCCAACAAGGCTTACTGGGGCCGCGCGCTGGACGCCAAGACGGCGCTGGCGCGCAAGGCAGACGGGGCTAAGATAAAACCGCTCACCAAGGAGCTGGATAACCTATTGAAGCTGTCCAAGTAGGCTATTGCCGACGGCGTAAAACAATGGCGCCGCGCCGGCGATCGATCTCAATCGCTGACGCGGTGCCGTTAAAATGGCTAGTGAGGCTATTTATAAGTCGCGAAGTCGCGGTCTTTTACGCCTGATCCCCCAGAAGCTCCTTGAAGATGTCAGACACCCTCTCGATCTTCGTGCACTTGGAGACGTTGCTGCCGCAGAAGAAGAGGCCGTTCTCCCAGTCGCCGGTATAGGCGTCCACTAGCGCGCCCGCGATGCAGAACGTCGTGTGTTCCCTGAGATATGTGCAGTGCGAGAGGCAGGCGGCAAGGCACGGCCTGCTCTCCACGTCGCCCTTGATGTACCTCGCCACGAATGGATTGCGGAGCGCCCTGCCGGGAATCCCGACCGGGCTCATGATCACGACCACGTCGTCGTCCGTCGCGTCCAGATACGCTTGCTTGAACCTCATGGAGGAGTCGCCCTCCTCCGTGCAAGCGAAGCGCGTGCCCATCTGAACGCCCTTTGCTCCCAGCGAGAAGGCGCTGTCGATGTCCGCGCGATCCCATATCCCGCCGGCGGCTATCACAGGCACGTCTGCCTTCACTACGTCCGCGAGGTATTTGACGAGATCAGGTATCACGGATTCGAGGGAAAAGGCCGGGTCGCTCACGTGCTCCATCTTGGTCGCGCCCAGGTGTCCGCCGGCGGAAAGAGGCGTCTCGACCACTATGGCGTCGGGGATCCTGCCGTAGAGCTTACCCCACTTGCGGATGATCAGATCTGCCGCCTTCACGGAGCTCACGATCGGCACCAGTGCCACGTCAGGGTAGTCCTTCGCGTACTCCGGCAGCTTCATGGGAAGCCCTGCCCCGGACACTATCATGTCCGCGCCGGCCTCGCAAGCGCTCCTGACCTGGCGGTCGTAGTCCGTAAGCGCTACCATGCAGTTCACCGCGATGACGCCGCCTGGCGCTTCGTCCCTTGCGGTTTTCACCGCCTCCGCGAGCGCGATCTCGTTCACGTTGAAATAGTTCTTTCCGTTGAACTGCGGGTGGTCGCAGGCGAGCCCGACGCTCGCGATCGTACCTACCCCTCCGTTCGACGCCACTGCCCCGGCCAGCTTCGGCCCTGATATCTTGACGCCCATGCCACCCTGTACGATCGGGTACCTGGAAACGTGCTTCCCTATCTTCAACTCTGGCAATCTATTCAAACAATCACTTCTCCTTCGCACAACATGCCGCCAGTTCCCAAAACATTATACAGTATATTTCAGCTTGGCGAAAAAGGAAGTAAAATGGCGCAATCATCTAATGCAAGTTTTACGGGTCTGGTTTTCAATCAGCGATTCCTAAAGAACTGTTGCCATCTCCCCTCGCCATCTGCGGCCTGGTGCTATAATGCCATAAAACATCAGTGGTTACGGAATCCATCAAAAGAAAGGCTGATTAATGTCATATCGCGGGAAGGGTCGAAGGACTGATGATTGAAAACAAGGCCGCGGCCGAAACTCTGGCTGGCCTCAAGCCCAGGGACGGCACGTCAGCCCTGCCGCTCGTGGAAATGAGAGGCATCACGAAGAAATTCTCCGGCGTCACGGCGAACAGGGACGTAGATTTCTCCGTGGATGCCGGCGAGGTTCATGCCCTCCTGGGCGAGAACGGCGCCGGGAAGTCCACGCTGATGAACGTCCTTTACGGCCTGTACATGCCAGACAGAGGGCGCATATTCGTGGACGGCCATGAGCGCGCATTCAGCTCGCCAAAGGATGCCATAGCGTCGGGGATCGGGATGGTGCATCAGCACTTTATGCTGGTTCAGACGCATACCGTGTGGGAAAATATGATCCTTGGGGTGAAGGAGATGCCCTTCCTGCTCCCGCGCAAAAAAATCCAGGACAGGATAGCCCAGATTTCCGAGCAGTATGGGCTGGAGATCGACCCGACAGCCGCCGTGTGGCAGTTGTCGACCGGTGAGCAGCAGCGGGTCGCCCTGCTCCAGATGCTGTACCGCGACGCCCGGGTGCTGATACTGGACGAACCAACCGCCGTCCTCACCCCGCAGGAAGCGGACAGGCTCTTTCTGACGATCCGCCGCATGACGCGCGAGGGGCATGGCGTGGTATTCATATCCCACAAGCTGAAGGAGGTCATGAGCGAGACGAACCGCGTGACCGTCCTGCGCGGCGGCGAAAACGCGGGAACGGTGGCCACGGCGATGACGACGGAAGAGGCTCTGGCTGAGATGATGGTGGGGCGAAAAACGGCGCTGGGGTTTGAACGCAGGCCCACGGCGCGGGGGGATACCGTCTTGGAGGCTGACGACATCCACGTCCTGGGCGACCGGGGGATAGAGGCGGTCTCGGGCCTGTCCCTGAGTCTCAGAGGCGGCGAGATATTAGGCGTCGCGGGGGTGGCCGGCAACGGGCAGAGGGAGCTGTGCGAGGCGCTGGCCGGGCTGCGCCCGCTCATAAAAGGGCGCATAGTGGTGAACGGCAAGCGAATGGATGGCGCGCCCCCCCGGCGCTTTATCGACGAGCTGGTGCATTACATCCCGTCCGACCGCAAGGGCACCGGGATGGCGCCCGGCATGGACATCGTGAACAACGCCATCCTCAAAAAATACTGGTCGAAGCCCGTGGCAAGGGGCGCTTTCATCGACTGGGGCAGTTCCGCGGACTACGCGGAGGAGATCGTCCGAAAATTCGGGGTCTCCGTCTCGTCACTTTCAACTCCCGTAAAGAACCTGAGCGGCGGGAACCTGCAAAAGCTCCTGATGGGACGCGAGCTGTCCGGATCGCCCAGGGCCGTGATAGTGATGCACCCGACGTGGGGGCTGGACGTCTCGGCGACGAGGTACGTCAGGGATCAGCTTTTGGCGCGGCGCGAGGGCGGGTCTGCCATCCTGCTCATCTCCGAGGATCTGGACGAGCTGCTCGCCCTCTCCGACAGGCTGGCCGTGATATTCAAGGGGAAATTCATGGGGGTGACGGACGATCCGCGCTCCCTGCCGATCGAGGACATCGGCCTCATGATGGCGGGCGGGCGCGGGAAGAGCCGCGCAGGTGCCGCCCGGGAGACTGGTAAAAACGGCAGATCCAGAAGAGCCGGCAGATCCGGCAAGGCCGGGAAAGAGGCTTCGTCATGAGATTGCGGGCGGAAAAGAGGATCGACTCCCCGGCATGGATGCCGGCCGTGACCGCGGCCTTGTCCGTCCTCTTGGCGTTCGCGGCCGGCGGCGTCTTCCTGTACGCGCAGGGGGTCTCTCCCTTCGAGGCCTACGCCAGCATATTGAAATCGGCTTTCGGCAGCGGGTACGACCTGAGCGAAACGGCGGTAAAGGCGCTTCCTCTCGCCATAGTCTCCCTCGCCGTGATGCTCTGCTTTACGATGCTCGTCTGGAACATAGGCGCGGAGGGGCAGGCGCTCGTGGGCGCGCTGGCCGCCGCCGCCATGGTCAGGTACTTCCCGCTCGAAAGCAAACCCGCGATGCTCTCCCTGATGGCGCTCGCCGCTATGCTCGCGGGCGGTGTCTGGGCCGGCGCGGCGGGGCTTTTGAAGGCGAAGTGGAATGTGAACGAGATCATAACGACGCTGATGCTGAACTACATCGCGATACGGCTCTTGGAATACTTCGTCTATGGCCCCTGGCGCGACCCGTCGTCGCTGGGTTTCCCAATGACCAGCCGCTTCATCGATTCCGCGCGGCTCCCGGCGCTGTGGGGTACGCGCATCCATATGGGGATATACGCGCTCTTTTTTCTCACCGTAGTGATGGAGGTGCTTTTAAAGAGGACGCGCTTCGGCTACGAGATAAGGGTGACGGGCGACAACGCTCGTGCGGCGAGGTACGCTGGGATGGATTACGTGAGGAAGGTGGCTGGCGTGATGTTCCTCTCCGGCGCGATAGCGGGGTTCGCCGGGATGTGCGAGGTATCCGGCCTCCAGGGGCGCCTCCAGGCCGGCTTTTCGGCGCAGTACGGCTACACGGCCATAATCGTCGCCTGGCTGGCGCATCTGAGGCCGTCGCTGAGCCTGGTCATAGCCTTTCTGATGGGGGCGCTCTTAGTCGGCGGCGAGGCACTCCAGATCAGCATGGGCCTTCCGATGGCCAGCGCGTCGATCCTGCAGGGCCTCATCCTCTTCTTCGTCCTGGGCGGGGAATTTTTCCAAAATTACCGCGTGAGGCTGGATTTCAGCCGCGTCGGACGCGCGCGGCGATCCAGGGGTGACATCTGATGGAGACGCTCTTGTCCATTCTCGCGGCGGCCGTCCGCAGCGGGACGCCGATCCTTTACGCCACGCTGGGCGAGATCCTGACGGAAAAGGCCGGAGTCATGAACCTCGGGCTGGAGGGGATCATGCTGATGGGCGCGCTCTCGGGCTTTGCCGCGTCGCTTTCGACGGGCAGCCCCTGGCTCGGATTGGCAGCCGCGTTCGGCGTCGGGGCCTGTCTGGGGCTGATCCACGCGTTCCTGTCCGTCACGCTGGGGAGCAACCAGGTCGTATGCGGCCTCGCCATGACCATGTTCGGCGGTGGCGCGAGCGCCCTGGCCGGGAGGGGCTATATCGGGATGACGACGCCTGGCATCGGCGCATGGGAGATTCCGCTCGTCTCAAAGCTGCCGATAGCGGGCAGGATGCTTTTCTCGCAGGACGTGATGGTCTATGCGTCCTACGTCCTCGCGGTCTTTTTGATGTTCTTTTTAAGCCGCACGCGCCCCGGCATGAACCTGAGGGCGGCCGGTGACAACCCGAAGGCCGCCGACGCTATGGGGCTCCCGGTCGCGCGGATCCGCTATCTGTACACGATAATTGGCGCTGGGCTGGTGGCTCTGGGCGGCGCGTACATGTCCCTCGTCTATAACAAATTCTGGGCGGAGGGCATGACGGCGGGGCGCGGGTGGATCGCGGTCGCGATGGTCATCTTCGCGATATGGAACCCGCTTCGGGCCATGCTCGGCGCATACCTTTTCGGGGGCGTGGAGGCGTTCCAGCTCCGTCTCCAGGCCGCCGGGGCATCGGTGCCGGCGCCGCTCTTGATGATGCTGCCCTACCTCATGACGATACTGGTGCTGCTCTTCATCTCAGTCGGCAAGGGCCGCAAGCTCTCCCTGAGCGCCCCGTCCGCGCTGGGCATCCCGTTTTACAGGGAGGAGCGCGAATAATTTTGCGCGCGGAAGGCTTTCCACAGATAACGCTGGCTGATATAATCCCGTTGTCCAAATTCATCACAAACTAGGGAGGTACTAAGAGCGCAATGAAAAGGTTAATCGTAACGCTGTTCCTGCTTCTATCGCTTTTGGCGGCCGGTGCATGTGCCGCGCCAGTCCCTGTGGCTGAAATCAACCCGGGTTACGTCTACATCGGGCCGGTCGGCGACGGCGGGTGGACCTACATGCAGGATGAGGGCCGCCGTGCCGTGGACGC
Source organism: Synergistaceae bacterium (assembly GCA_031258255.1). GTDB lineage: Bacteria > Synergistota > Synergistia > Synergistales > Synergistaceae > JAIRNC01. The sequence goes on along the minus strand of JAIRNC010000127.1, from coordinate 13,378 downwards.
CGCGTTCCCGGGGCTCAAGAGCACGATAGTGGAGTCCGTGGGAGAGGGGCCGGAGTCCGTCCCAGTTATGGAACGGCTCGTCCGGCAGAACAAGTCGAAGCTCATATTCGCAGGATCCTTCGGCTACATGGACTACGTCGAGGAGGTAGCCAAGAAGTACCCGGACACGATCTTCATGCACGTCTCCGGCTACAAGCGCGCGGATAACGTCGGCACGATGTTCGGCCGCATGTACCAGCCGCGCTATCTTTCCGGCCTCGTGGCGGGAAAGATGACCGCAAGCGGCAACATCGGCTACGTGGCGGCGCACCCGATCCCGGAGGTCATCCGCATGATCAACGCCTTCACGCTGGGTGTCCGCGAGGTGAACCCGAAGGCGACCGTGAAGGTCATCTGGCTCTTCTCCTGGTTCGACCCCGGCAAGGAGAAGGAGGCGGCGAAGGCCCTCATCGACTCCGGCTGCGACGTGCTGGCGATGCACGCCGACACGGGGGCGGTGGCCCAGGCCGCCGAGGAGGCCAAGACATACGTGATCGGCTACAACAACGACATGAGCCAGTACGCCCCGACGATGCACCTGACAGCGCCGGTCTGGAACTGGGAGAAGCTCTTCAGCCCCATCGTAAAGCAGGTTGCGGACGGCACGTGGAAGTCCGAGGCCATCTGGTGGGGGATGAAGGAGGGCGCGGTGGATCTCGCCCCGTTCGGCCCTGCCGTCCCGGAGGACGTGCGCGCGCTGGTTGACGCCCAGAAAGCAGACATAATCTCCGGCAAGCAAGCGGTGTTTACAGGCCCCATAAAGGATCAGTCCGGCGCCGTCAAGGTAAAGCAGGGCGAGGCGATGTCAGACGACGACATCTGGAGCATGGGCTGGTTCGTCGAAGGCGTCATCGGCGAAATCCCTAACTAACTAAAAGCGAGGACACGACAGCGCGGATCTCTGCCAAGCGGGGTCCGCTCTGTCATTTAATAATAACGGTAATTTTTCTTTTGGTAAAGTTTTATGGTCAATCATCCTACTCCCCTCCATTATTTTATATTCATTGCGGAGCGGGATTACTCTACGCCATGTTCGCGTTTCTCCTCCGGCACCCACTTTTCCATGATTGCGTTCAGCTTGTTTATCTCGATCGGCTTGGCCAGATAATCGCTGAAACCGTTGGAAAGGAACATCTCCCGCATCCCCGACAATGCGTTGGCGGTCAGGGCGATGATCGGGAGCTGTTTGTAATACTTGCCCTCCAGGGCGCGTATCGCCGCCGTTGCCTCGATCCCATCCATGCCGGGCATCATGTGGTCCATAAAAATAAGGTCGTATCTGTTGGCGCTGACCATGTGGACGGCGCCTTCGCCGCTCTTGCAGAGATCCACCTGTACCTGATAGGCCGAGAGAAGCCCCTTGGTAACCTTCAGGTTGGTCATGACGTCGTCGACGATGAGCGCCCTGGCCCGGGGCGCTATAAACCTGGTCTTGGTCCTCCTGCCGCCGTACGCTGTCTTTACGTCGTTGAGCATGTTCGCCGCCGGGACGGCATAGACGGGCATAAGGATTACCGGCGTACCCCGGAAAGACGACATCTCGCCCATAGCCGCCAGAATCACAAGGCTGGTTTGAATTTTTTTACGCTCCGCTATGCGGGTTGTCAGTTCCGCGATACTGGGGGACATAAACGCGAAGGGGAAACGGCCTGTTTCAAAGGCCGTCAAAAAGTCGCCGGCGTTGTCCGTCTTAGTTACGGGAACCCCCAGGTTCTCCAGCGTGGCGAAGACGGAATCCCCGTACAGGGGGCGTTCGTCATACAGCAATACCGCCTTTAGGTCGGGATTTACCACCGCCGCCATCGGGGTGCCAGTTGAACACCTCTGGGAAAGGACAGCGGTGAAGACTGAACCCTCTCCGTAAACGCTGGATACGGTGATATCGCCCCTCATTTCACGGCACAGCCTCCTGGAGATCGCCAACCCCAGCCCGGTTCCCTCGACGCCCTGATTGCGCCTCAGATCGAGCCGGGTGAAATTGCCAAACAGATTATTCATGTTTTCTTCTTTAATGCCGATGCCGCTGTCGGTAACCTCGAACCTCAACATGATATGGTCGTCTCCCTCGGCGGTTCCCGTCACCGAGAGCTTGATAAACCCTTTTTCGGTATATTTGACCGCGTTGCTCAGCATATTGAACAACACCTGACGGACTCGCGATTCGTCGCCGACGAGGGCGTCAGGGAGCTTTGCGTCGGCGTTTACCATAAACAGGACAGGCTTTTCATAAAAACGCGTCCGCATAACGGCAACGACGTTGTTTATGAGGGATGAGAGGCGGTAGGAAACGTTAATCAGTTGAATGCCGCCGGACTCGATCTTCGACAAGTCCAGGACGTCGTTGATGATGGACAGCAAATTCGACCCCGCCTGACTGATATTGGCCAGGTATTCCGGCAGGGATGGCCCGGACGGATCTTGCAGGGCAAGCTCGCTCATGCCTATGATAGCGTTCAGCGGCGTCCGTATCTCGTGGCTCATATTGGCCAGGAACTCCGACTTTGCTTTGTTGGCCTCGTCAGCCTTCACAGTCCGGGCGTTGATCATGACTATAATGGAACCCATGAGCAGGAACAGCACGACCGCGAGAAAACACAGGTTTGCGGCTACCCTGTATATGTCCCGGGTATAAGCCGACTTTGGCGTTATCTGGACAACACTCCACCCGTTAAAAATGCGGCGGCTGGCGGCACAGACGGGCCAGTCTCCCGTGGCAATCAGCGCGCTTGCAATCTCCTGATCCCCTGCCTCCTTCCCTCGCAGCCCGGACAGCGCCCCTTCGAGGTTACGGACGTCTCGGTTCGAGTAAATGCCATCCGAATGGGCTAAGACGTTCAAGTCCCCGTCCAGCACGATCAGCGTGCTGTCCTGCGCCGCGGCGAGGAAATTGAGGTGATATTCGCCTGCCAGGCTGATATCTGTTTGCGCGCGTGTTGTGCTGGGGGCGGCGCCTGATTGTGAATGGGCCGCTTCGATATGCCTCTCGACACTGAGGAGGGCAGCCTGAGAATTCTCCGTCAACAGCCGCTGCAGAATCACGGCGACCGAAAAACACCCAATGAGCACCATCATGGACAGCCCTACCAGAAGCAAGGCTAAATAAGGAGCAGATTGTCTGAGCACCCGGTTCCGTTCCATAATAGATCACACCTTGCTTTGCGCCTTGGCTCGTACGGTTCCGCCCCTCGCCTTGAAAGCAAAGGACACGGCATAAAACACCGCCGCGACCGCTATCCCGCTGAGCGGCGGAATGAAGAGGGGGTATGCCGTGCTGGTGAGCCAAGCGGCCAGAGCCCCCGTCGCGTAGGCGGCGATCCCTGGGAGATGAAAACCCGGATCGAGGCGCGCGTCTTCCCCGGGCGGTTCTGTCCCTCCGCCGCGCCGCCGTTCCAGCATGTCGGCTATCTTCGCGCCTATGAGCACCCCGCCGACGGGCGGCACCAGAGAGGAAATCAGGCTGAGAAAGCCCGTAAACAGGGACAGAATCCCAGCCGCCCCCAATATCGTACCGATGCCGCCAGCGACGACCGTGGCCGCTTTCAAGCGCCGTTCTGGAAGCCCGAGCATCACCCCGAGCGCTATGCCCCCGTTATAGGCGTTGACCGTATTGATCGCCCACACGGAAAGGAGGAGAAAAAGCAGGGCTATCGCCGGGAATCCCATAACGCTCAGGATGAAGGTTATGTCGTAGGTTCCCTCGAGGGCGCGGAATACCGCGCCGCCGAGCAACATCAGGGGAATCGAGGGCGCCAAGCCAGTGATGAGCGCCGTCACCGCGTCGCGTGGTTTTTGGGCGTAACGGGTCAAATCCCCGGTGACAAAAGCGCCCATAGCCCAAGTGCCGAATACCAGCGCGATACCTTGCGCATAAGACATGGGCCTCGTCGGCCGCCATGCGGATATCGCGGCGCCGATTCCGATCTCTGAGGAAAATGCCCGCCAGATCAGCGTAAAAAGCAGGATCGCGTAGAGTATCGGCGTTATCACGGAAAAGAGATATTTTGCGGCCCGGTAGCCGTACACGGCGGAAGCGGTTATAAGCGCGCCGAAAAAGAGCGTCGTGACACGGGTCGAAACAGAAATTCCGAGAGCCTGCTCCGTTATGGCGCTGAACGACGATCCGCACATCGCGGCCTGCACCCCGAACCAGCCCACGCTTGCGACGCAGATCAGCAGTGCGGGGATACAGCGTGCGCCACTGACGCCCAGGGCCTCCGCGCTCATAGCCGTCGACGGAAGCCCTGTCCTGCTGCCGTTCGCCCCCATAAACACAGCGTAGGCCAGAAGAACGATCCCTCCCGCCGCGACACAGAGGACAGCCCCGCCGAAGGAGAGCCCTTCGATCAGCATACCTCCTAACATAAGGGCGGAGAGATTGACCCACTGGCCCGCCATGATCAGGGGCAGGCCTCTGGGCGCCTCCCTCTCCCTGTCCGCTACTTTGAATGACAGTAAATTTTCCACAGCGTCCTCCTGGTGAACAAGTATTTTCCGGCAGATCGTGGATTGCAGTGCTGTTTTGACGTTATTTATTATCCTTTCACATTATACCTCATATCAGATTGTTATCAACATACGGAACGGACGTGCTTTTGTCGCGTTCCGGTCCGCGAAGAGAGCCGAAAAAACCTGGGCATCTTCTTGAAGCGACTTGACGGTCATATTGCCTAATATTATTTCAGGTCAAAAGGAAAAAAGGAAAGGAAAAAAGGAAATGCCGCCGCCCCGCATAAACATCGGCCGTAATCGCATCGATGCTGTATAATGGGACTGTGCGGCATTTTTTACGATACGGGGGGTTGCGCGTGGACATAGGTAAATTCTTCGGCTTCAATAAAGTGAGGCGCCTGGACGACGAATGGGAACCGCGAAACATTCGCTTCGGCGCTTTCAACGTAAAAATCATCGCGGCGATTTTGGGCATCGCGGTATTGGCGCTGTGCGCACTTCACTCGTTCTACACGGTCCCGCTCGGCTCGCAGGCGCTCCTCTTCCGCTTCGGGCATTACTTGGGCAGCGCCGATCAGGGGCTGCACTTCAAAGCGCCCTGGACGGAGGTCGTTAAGTTCGACGTGCAGGAGATACGGCGTTTCGAGTTCGGGGAGAAGACCGAGACGGCCGGAGCGAGATACACCGAGAACGCGTCAGAGCAGAAGATGGTGACCGCAGACAGCAAGATCCTTCTGATAAGCTGGGTCGCTCAGTGGCGGATCCAGGATCCGTACCAGTATTTCATAACGAACAACATCACGAGCGAGGGCGATTTCAGGCTGATCGCGGGCCTCGCCGAGGCCGACTTCCGCAAGGAGGTAGCCAGCATGAAGTACGAGGACATTCTGACCACCGGGAAGGTGGCCCTCTCGGCGAACGCGAAGGCGCGCATAACGAACACGTTCAAGCAGCTAGGCGTCGGCATCGCCATAGTGGACGTGCTCATAAGCGAGGTGAAGGTGCCGCCTTCGGTCCAGGCGTCCTACAACGACGTGGAGACGGCGAAACAGGCCAAGGCTTCCGCTATAAACGAGGCTGAGGCTTACGCCAACAAGGCTATCGAGGACGCGAAGGGCAAGGCTCAGGTGGCCATTAACAACGCGGAGGCTTACAAGGTGAACAAGATCGCTGACGCGACGGCCGTCTCGACGCGCCTCTACTCCCTCAACGAGATGTACGTCAAAAACCCGGAGCTGGTGCGGACAAACCTCTGGCACGAGAACATCCAGGATGTCCTGGGCCGGCTCAATATCGTTTTCGTCGACGGCTCGAACAACAACAACATTTTCTTGGGCGACGTCCCCGTAGCCGTGGGACAGAAGTGAGGGGGCGGGCGCGATGAAAAAGACGCTTCTGATACCGGCTTTCATTATACTGGCCGTCACGCTCATGTCGTCGCTTTACATGCTCTACCCCTATGAGATCGCCCTGGTCACGCGGTTCGGCGAGGCTAAGGACGTCCAGCGCGAGCCTGGGCTTCACGCGAGGGTGCCGTGGATCGACAAGGTGACAAAATACTCCTCCAGGCTCTACGAATACTACAGTGACACGGCGAGCGTGATCACGTCCAACAAACAGACGATAGAGGTGGACATACTGGCCACGTTCGTCATAACGGACCCCAAGAAATTCTATCAGACGAGCCGCACGATAGACCGCGCGCTGCGCCGCCTGGACGACGTGACGTACTCCGTCATGCTGCAGGTGGCGGGCAAGAACACGTTCGAGGACATAATCAGCAACAACCGCGAACCCATCCTGCGGGACATCCTGAGATCGACCCGCGACCAGACCGCTGACTACGGCCTCGACGTGAAGACGGTGCAGTTCAAGAAGGTGCTGCTCTTGGCCGCGAACGAGGAACAGGTCTACAAATCCATGATAACCGAGCGTGAGCGCATCTCGATACAGACCCGCGCTGAAGGGGAGGCCCAGAGCAACCAGATCCGCTCGAAGGCCGACTGGGAGGCCGCGAAGATCGTGGCAGACGCCAACGTGAGGGCGGCCAAGATAAAGTCGGAAGGGGACAAGGAGGCCGCTGACATCATAAGCGCGGCAACGCAGACCAACGTCGAGCTGTACAAGTACATGAAGCGCCTCGAGCTGTACCGCTCAAGCGTCAAGCCCGGGACCAGCGTGATAGCGGACCCGTCGTCGGGCGTATTCAAGAACCTCCTGACGCCTTAAGCGTCACGGCGTCATTCGACCATGATCAGGACCTGCATGTCCCCCTTGCCGGTCCTGATGTTGAACCCCTCGATGGCTGGCACCTGTCCCTGGTCGCTGACAAGGGACGGGGTGGTAATGTCGCAGAGCTTGCCGCCGCCTGACATCATCACGGCCGCCTTGCCGCCGATGATGTTGGATGTCTCTGCCATGGCGGAATAAGCTATTTCGTCCAGCTCGTCGATGTCCCTCGCGATGAGCGATTTTATTATCGACCGCGCGAACTCCCCAGAATATTGAAATACGGCCTTTCCCGTCATGTCGCCCACGAGCCCTATCCTGTAGGATATATCGCCCGCGAAATCCCTCTTGGGCGGCATGGTTTTGGCGATTTCGTCCGCTCCCAGCCCCAGCATCGTCATGATGACGTTAGACGCGCTCGCCGAAAAACTCTCCAGGCAGGTCAGGAGGGACTCGTTGTCGTGCGACGGGCTCTTGCCCACTATTTTCTGATCCGTCTCGCCCACGTGATAGTTGAGCCACGCCACGAGCGACCCGGAAAATGCCTTCACGACCTTCATGTCGTAGTCGGTAGCGGCCATTTTTTTCGCGAAATTTTCGACGGTTATGATGAACCTCTTGTGCTGTAATTTGTGGGCCTCGATGTCCTTGTATCCGATTGACGCCTGATAGCCCTCTTCGAAATTGAAGTGCTTCACCGTGTAGTCGTACAGGAAATTTACTGCGTCCGCGCATTCCTTCTTGTAATCGCCGTGCTCGCTGTCGTCGATCACGCGCAGCAGGTTGTCGACCATCTCAAAGAGCTGTTGATGCTGGCTGTCGATGGTTTCGACACCCAGACGGTACTCATCCTTCCACATAACGACACCACCTTCGGAGAAAGCCTTATGTGGTTTTTATACATCAATAACTTAAAATAATCAACAGCGCCGCGATTATTTGGGCTATTTGCGCTTTGCGGGGTATATCAGGCGGCCTTCGGCGATAAAGATGGCGCCGGCGGAGACGAGGGATACGCCGACTAAGGCGGCCAGGAAGAGCCCCTCCAGGGCCGGGTTCGAGAGCAATACGAAGGACAGGATGAGCATCAGGGCGGCGCCTAGTGACATCATCCACCATTTCGGCGCGCCGGATGACCTTATCAGAAAGGAGGAGTAAAGTTTGAGCGCGCCGGAGAGCAACATCCACGCCCCCAGCAGCGTCGAAAGCGTGAAGGCCGCGAGGGCGATGTGAGTTATGAACAGGACGCCGAAGGCCAAGTCGGCCACGCCAAGCGGCAGGAACCACTTTGGCCTCAGCGGGTTGTTCCTCATCGAAAAATAAGGCACCAAATAATTAGCCCCGGCAAGCAGGAACCCCACGCCCATGCTGACGCCGGCGGAGACGAGGGTGACGATGGGGTTCAAGAGGGCCAGGGCGCCGATAAATGCCAAAATAGCCCCGGCCGTGTAAAACGTCCACCTCGCCGTCTTGTTGAAGTCGTAATCCATACAGCCCTACCCCTCCAGATTGCGGCCCGAGCGGCTCATCTTGTCCGCCCACGCCCCCGGACGAACTCGTTTGTCTCGACGATCATCTTGATCAGAACGTTGTCCGCCCATTTGCTCGAATCAGGGGTAAACGTGCTGCCCAATACGAACACGCATATTGAGACGAACACCACCACCAGTATCGCCAGCAGCCACTCCCTCGTCATGTTGTGCTTGACATACATCGAACGGCGCGGAATCTGCATCCTCTGCCTTTCGGACACGTCCTCACCCCCCCATCCATCGTGACGCACGGTACCGAACAGATGCTGACTATAGTAGAACCTTGCTGGCAGAATGAACTTGTCAAATAGCACCTAAGCTATTTGTACAATTATACGGTGACATTTCAATTTTTGCACTGCATAAAATAACGATTATTGCGTCTCAAGGGCGGATTGCTTGGCGATGGGGGCCAACTTCCCGCCTGTGGCTTTCAGTAGGTCGCTGGGGGCGATGATAAAAAGAAGCCCCCTTGCTCCGGCGTTTATGGCGATCTGTTCGTGACTGGCCACGCCGTCGTGGATGTAGACGGGGTATTCCTTTTTGCCGCCGAGGGGCGAACAGCCGCCGCGTATATAGCCGGTCAGCGGCTGCAGCTCCTTCAAGGGGACCAGCGCGACGCTTTTGTTGCCGCTGGCATGGGCCAGCGCCTTTAAATCGAGTTCCGTGCCGGCGGGGAGGCATACCTCCAGTACGCCGGTTTTGTCCCCCCGCGCCACGAGGGTCTTGTAAACCTGATCGTATGGCATCCCGACCGCGCGAGCGGCGGCCTCCGCCGAGAGATCCGCCTCGTCTGCCTCAAATTGCGTCAGCTCGTAGCGTATGCCCAGCTCGTCCAGAAGCCGCGCCGCGTTTGTCTTTTTTATCCCCTTGCCCATAGCGCGGTCAGGCTACCAGGCGTTGCGGTGTATCCTCTGCGGCTCGAACCTGTCCTTCGGGGCCGCGTCCTTCGCTGGGATTCCCAATACGACCAGCGCGAACGGGATTATATCGCCAGGGATGTGCAGCAGGTCTATGAATATCTTCTCGTGTCCCTCGTCGACGTGGTTGTGGACGCCGCACCAGCAGCTCCCCACGCCGCCCTCCGTGGCGGCCAGGAGCATGTTCTCCACGGCGGCGCCGAGATCCTGCTGGTAGAACGGGTCTTCGTTCACGACCTCTTTCTTGGCGCAGACCAGGATGGCGAGTTCCGCCGCGGCCGTCATCTTCGCGTATGGGTGTTCCTTCGCGATGGCTTCAAGCAGAGGCTTTTCGTCTATCACCACGAAGGACCAGGGCTGCATATTGTGCGCGGACGGCCCGGCCATCCCGGCGTGCAGCACGTGTTCGATCTGATCGGGCGACAGGCGTTCCCCGCTGTAGCGCCTTACGCTGTGTCTCTTGTAAATCACGCTGTTTTCGAATTTTCCCGTCAACAATTTCGACACCCCCTAGTTTGGTTGTATAGCCGTTTGATCAATTTAAGCGACATTTCGCCGTGATGTCGCCTAGGCAAATTTACCAACGTTATCTTATTTTAGCACAAGCGTTACGAAATTAGCAGGTTTTCAGAGCTAGGCATTCAGGGCGGCGCGGCGTAGGGGCAATGCCTACGCCGCTTCGCTTGCGGCTGGCGCGGCTTCCTTGCCACGCAGGAAATCCTCCTCGATGGCAGCAGAGAATATCCCGTACTCCATTCGCGTCGTGCCGTTGTAGAAGAAGAGGCCGGACTTTACCTTGGGGTTGACGGCGTCCCTGATCTCGTCGTCGAAAACATCCTGCGGGAGCGTGGTGAGGCGGCTCAACAGGGTCTTGGCCCCCGCGACAGGCGTCTCCGGCAGCATGAGCTGGATGCGTTTGTCAGGGAGGAGGAACCCGCAGTCCGTCGTGCGCAGCGCGTGGGCGACGCGCGCGGCGAAGGCGACGAACATCATGTGCTTCTGCTTGTCCGACAGGTTGACGTCCTGTGCGGGGTTGAACTGCAGCTCCAGCAGGATGCCGGAGACGGAGCGCTTGTACCTCTGCGCGCGGGAAATTTCCTGTGGCCCCCGCACGAGACGGTACTCGTCCACCATAAGGCCCGTTTCCGGGTCCGCTATCGCTATGCTTTTGTGGATTGCTTCGTGGGTCGGCGGCGGATCAGTCGCTGGCCTGCAGTCGTGGGTGGGCAGCAGTGAAAAGTAGTACCGGGCGCCCTCCTTGGCCTGGGTCAGCCACCACTTGCCGGAGTCGAAGGTCGCCGTATCCTGGTCGATGGGCAGGACTTCGTTCACGAGTTCGCCGGACATGTCGTCGAAGCTCTTCCCGACCGCCTCGCAGAACTTCGGGTTGACCCCCACGATGACGCCCTTCGCGTCCGTCACGCAGACCGGCAGGTCCAGCTTGGACAGAAGGCTGTCTATCCGCTCGCGGGAGCTTTGATTCTGTGTCCCTGGTTCCTCGAAGGTTACCGCCGTGTCATGAGCGGGGCGGTTCGTGGCGCTCCAGAACGCTATCGAAAGGCCGATAACGAAACACACCAGCCCCATCCAGGACAGAAGCGCGGCACCGGCCCTGGCTGAGACGACGGTCAGCATGAGCCCTTGAGAGAGGAGGGCGATCACGGAACTGTGACGGTCGTCGTCCCTGGAGATGAAAAAAGCCGAAAGGCAGCAAAGGCAGAGGTAAGCAGCAATGGTGACGCCCCAGATCACAGGCGAGACCTGCGCGGCCAACTCCCTGTCGTGGAAGAGGGCCGTGGGGACCAGAAGCGCTATAGATATAACAGGGGGAAAGAGTATCCACCTCATCCGTCTTGCCAACGCCCCTTCCGCAACGGCCATAGACGCCGCATCTGTCACGCTATTATAACACGACGAAATAAGTTATAATTACTATAGTAAGCGGGCATAAAAGAATACGGGTTGCCTTGCCATATTTTTTAAGGGGTAGATAGCGATGTTGCATTGCGGGATAGTTGGACTCCCATTGAGCGGAAAGACGACAATTTTCAACGTGATCACGCGGGCTGGGGCAGAGGTCAAGCCTTATTCAGGGGGCAAGACCGACCCTAACAGGGCGGTGGTGGACGTGCCGGACGCCCGGTTCGACAGGCTCGTAGACGTACACGCCCCGAGGAAGAGGACGCCGGCACAGGTGGAGTTCGTCGACTTGGCGGGGCTGTCAAAGGGCGCCGGCAAGGGCGCGGGCCTGGGCAACGCGTTTCTCTCGTTCGTGGCCGACGCGGACGCGCTCCTTCACGTCGTCAGGTGCTTTGAAAACGGGGCGGTAGAGCACCCGGAGGGCAGCGTGGATCCCCTCCGAGACATTGACATACTGGAGACGGAGCTGATCTTCCGCGACCTCGCCGTGGTCGAGAACCGCCTGGGGAGGCTTTCAGCTAAGAAGAAGCTGTTGCCGGAAGAGAGCGCGGAGAAGGCGTTGCTGGGGCGCTGCATGGACTGCTTGATGGACGAGAAGCCCATCCGGTCGCTGTCCATGACGCCAGAGGAGGCCCGTGCGCTGCGTGGTTTTACCTTCGTAACGGCAAAGCCGCAGATCATCGTCCTGAACCTGGACGAGACGCAGAAAGAGACAGCCGCGCTGCCGAACGGGGAGGCGCTGGAACGCGCCATAAAGGAGCGCGCCCTATGCGTTATCAGGGCATACGGGCGGTTCGAGATGGATCTTTTGGACCTGTCCCCGGAGGAGGCGGCGGAGTTCGCCGATGGCCTGCAAATCGACGAGCCAGCCAGGGAAAGGCTCATCTCCGAGGCGTACAGGACGCTGGGCTTGATAAGCTTCTTCACGTGCGGCCCGGACGAGGTCAGGGCCTGGACGCTTCACGACGGCGACAGCGCGTTGGACGCCGCCGCAGCGATACACACCGACCTGGCCAGGGGCTTCATCCGCGCCCAGGTGGTCTCCTACGGCGACTACACGTCCCACGGCGACTCCTACGCCAGTTGCCGCGACGCTGGGGTGCTCCGTCTGGAGGGCAAGGAGTACAGGGTGAAGGACGGGGACATAATCGAAATCAGGTTCAACATTTAGAGGACGTCCGCGATGAGGGTAGGGATCGACCTAGGGGGGCATACCATCACGGCGGCCAGGGTATCGCTGGATGATTCTGGGCGCGCTGTGATCGAAAGGTCCGCTGAAATCGAGACGCCGCCCGGGAGGGGCGTATCGGATGTCCTTGGCGCAGTAGCGGGCCTTGTGGACGGCCTATCTACAGGGCGCGAGACGGGCGTCGGCCTGGCCGTGCCGGGGATGCTGGACGCCCTCCGCCGCCATGCGGGGGTTATGCCAAACTTCCCGAAGGAGTGGCGCCGCTTGGATATTCCGGACGCGCTCTGCCGCGCATTGGCGGACAGGGGGCTTTCCCTGCCCGTAAGGATCGAGAACGACGCGAACTGCTACGCCCTTGGCGAGGGCGCTGCGGGAGAGGCTGTAGGCCTGTCCAGCTACGTGGTGTTCACGATGGGCACTGGCATAGGCAGCGGCGTCGTCGTCGGCGGGAAGCTCGTCACAGGCGCCCACGGCCTGGCCGGCGAGGGTGGGCATGTCGTGGTGGGCAGTGGCGCCATCTGCGGCTGCGGCGGGATAGGGCACGCAGAGACGCTGGCCGCGGCGGACGGGACGACGAAGCGGGCGCTGGCAGAGGGGCTGCCCGGTGACTTTCGCGACCTGTGGGCGATGAGGGGCGACCCTGCCGCCGACAGGGTGCTGGACGTCACAATCGACGGCATGGCCCGCGCCGTGGCGACCGTCTGTCATCTGCTGGACCCGGAGGCGATAATAATCGGCGGCGGCATGAGCCGCGCCCCAGGCATAGCCCCCGCCATCAAGGAAGCCACCATGCCGTACCTAGGGCTGCCGTACAGGGAGACGCTGGATCTGCGCGTCTCCTCCTTGGGCAACGACGCCGCCCTTTACGGCGCTGCCCAGATATGACGATGAGCGCTTACTTTTTGGCGGGGAGGGGTTGTTTTGGCAAAAGATGACGCGTCGATAAGGGAAACATGGGAGAGACACGAACTGGAATGGCTCGCGCCTTGGGCGTGTCCTTCCGTCAAAAGCAGGGGCAGGGCCAGGGAAGAGCTGCCTTGCCCTATGAGGACCGCCTTTCAGCGTGACCGCGACCGGATAATACACAGCAAGTCCTTCCG
>JAIRNC010000009.1 GCA_031258255.1 Synergistaceae bacterium | reverse complement strand
GAAGGGAGGATCCCCGTGGCTAAATACGTCTTGAAGCGTCTCGCGGCTGCCGCGATTTCGATGCTGATACTGATCACCGCGACGTTTTTCCTCATGCACGCGGTGCCGGGCAGCCCGTTCAACCCCGGCGAACAGAGGAACGTGCCGCCGAAGGTGCTGGAAAACCTCCGGTCGAAATACGGGCTTGACCTCCCGGTGTGGAAGCAATACTTGAATTATATGGGCAACCTGTCCCGGGGGAACCTCGGATACTCGTTCAAAAAGCTCAACTACACGGTCAACGAGCTGATCGTTGGCGGTTTCCCCGCCTCTGCGGTCGTCGGGTCGCTGGCGATCATAGCGGCCTTGGCTGCCGGCGTGCCGCTGGGGATAACGTCGGCCCTCAAACGCGGCGGCTGGATGGACTGGCTCTCGATGATATTCGCTACGATCGGCATATCCATGCCGATATTCATCATCGCCATCCTTTTGATGTACGTGTTCTCCATGAAGCTCCAGATACTGCCGATTTACGGGTACGGCACGGCGAGCCACCTGGTCATACCGGTGATCTGCCTCGCCTTCTCCCCCATCGCCTACATCACGCGGCTCATGCGCTCGTCGATGCTGGAGGTGTCGCGCCAGGACTACATCCGCTCCGCCCGCGCGAGGGGCGTCTCGGAGTTCATGGTGATCGCGAAGCACGGCATGCGCAACTCGATCTTGCCGGTAGTGACGTACATCGGGCCGCTGATCGCAGCCCTCCTCACTGGGAGCTTCGTGGTCGAGCGGCTCTTCATGATACCGGGCCTGGGGCGGTATTTCGTGACTGCGGTCTCGGAGCGCGACTACTCTGTGATACTGGGGATAACCATATTTTACGGTGCCTTCATAATGCTGTGCACCCTCCTGGTAGATATCGCTTACGCCATAATAGACCCGCGCGTAAAGTTCACGGATTAGGGGGCATGTGTGACAGTGAAGAAAATGACGGATTTGCCGCGTGACGAGGCGGGGTACCTGACGGAAGGCGAGATAGCCTGTCTGCCGCCCGAGTCCTTTGAAAGGCTGCCCGACCATGAGAAACAGACCGACGTCATAAACCGCCCCAGCGTGTCTTACTGGCAGAACGCCCGCGCCAAGCTCTGGGCAGACCCGCTCGCGATGGCGGGTTTCGCGGTCATAGCCCTCATGATAGCGCTCGCTGTCTTTGGCCCCGTGATACGGCCGTACGCCTACGACGAGCAGAATTACTCCGTGATCAACCATACGCCCGATGCCAACCACTGGTTCGGGACGGACAAGTTCGGCCGCGACCTGTTCGTGCGCGTGGCCTACGGCGCCCGTATAAGCCTGACCGTCGGCATAGCGGCGGCTGCCATAAACATGGTAATAGGCGTCATCTACGGCGGCATTTCCGGGTTCGTCGGCGGCAGGGCGGACATGCTCATGATGAGGATAGTGGACATCCTGATGGCCGTGCCGTCCCTGCTCTACATAATCCTCATCATGGTGTTCCTGGGCGCGCACATGCACAGCATAATCATAGCGATCTGCTTCACGTACTGGCTCGGCACGGCCAGGATCGTGCGCGCGCAGATACTCTCCATAAAGAACCAGGACTTCGTCTTGGCGGCCAAGGTCATAGGCGAGTCGGACCTCAAGATACTGCTCCGCCACCTCATACCGAACAGCATGGGTCCCATCATAGTGACAGTGACGTTCCTGATACCGCAGGCGATCTTCTACGAGGCGTTTCTGAGCTTCATCGGGATAGGCATAGCCGTCCCTGTCGCCAGCTGGGGCACGCTCGCCAACGACTCCCTCTCCAACATGAACACGTACCCGCACCTGGTGCTCTTCCCGGCGCTTGCCATCAGCGTCACGATATTCGCGTTCAACTTCATCGGCGACGGCCTGCGCGACGCCCTGGACCCGAGGCTTAAGAGATGAGCGGGCATATTTTGGAGATACAAAACCTGCGGACGGACTTTTCGATAGCGGGCGGCATCGTCCGGGCGGTGAGGGGCATAGACCTGTTCGTGGACAGGGGCGAGTTTCTGGGCGTGGTGGGCGAGTCCGGCTGCGGGAAGAGCGTCACCATGCTCTCCGTCATGCGCCTTTTGTCCGAGAACGCCACGGTGAGGGCAGATCGCCTCGCCTTCGACGGGAGGGATCTGCTCAGGCTGGATCACAAAAAAATGCGCAGGATGCTGGGGGACGAGATCGGCATGATCTTCCAGGATCCCATGACGAGCCTCGACCCGCTCTACACGATAGGGAACCAGATAATGGAACCGCTCAAAATACACAGGAAGATGAGCGGGCATGAAGCGCGCAAGCGCGCCGTCGAGATGCTCGACCTCGTCGGCATACCCAGCCCCGAGCAGAGGCTGAAGCAGTACCCCCACGAGTTCTCCGGGGGCATGAGGCAACGGGTGATGATAGCCATAGCCATGAGCTGCAACCCTAAGCTGCTGATAGCGGACGAGCCGACCACGGCCCTTGACGTGACGATACAGGCGCAGATACTGGAACTCATGAAGGACATGCAGGAAAAGTTCTCGGCCGCGACGCTGCTCATAACGCACGACCTGGGCGTGATAGCCTCCACGTGCAGCAGGGTCGTGGTCATGTACGGCGGCCTCATAATGGAATCCGGCGACGTGGAGGATATCTTCTACCGCCCAGCGCACCCGTACACGATAGGGCTGCTCTCATCTATCTCGGACGCGGCGGACACGGGGAAGAAAAAGCTCTCCCCCATCCCCGGCAGCCCGCCGGATCTCATGAACCCTCCGCGCGGATGCCCCTTTACCGCCAGGTGCGACTTCGCGATGCGGATATGCGCCGCGTCCAGGCCGGCGCTGGCAGAGACGGTGCCCGGAAGCGGCCACGGCGTGGCGTGCTGGCTCAGGGATACCCGGGCAAAGCTTGACGGGACTGGGGTGACGGCAAGATGACGGACAAGGCTATCCTCAAGACGGAAAACCTGAGGATGTTCTTCGACATCAGGACGACGGCCCTCGGCAAGGGATCCGTGAGACAGCTCAAGGCCGTGAACGACGTATCGTTCTCCATAGAGAAGGGGCGCACGTTCGGGCTTGTTGGAGAGTCCGGCTGCGGGAAGACGACCGTGGGCAGGGCGATCTTGAAGCTGTACAGGGCGACGGGCGGCAGGGTCATATACGACGGGACGGACATAACGGACATGAGCGAGAGGGATTTTTTCCCGTACCGCCGCAAAATGCAGATGATATTCCAGGACCCGTACACGTCCCTCGACCCGAGACAGCCAGTGAGCGAGATCATCGGCGCGCCGCTCACGCTGCACAGGCTGGTCTCGAACAACGCCGAGCGCGCCGACCGGGTGCGCGAGCTGATACACATGGTCGGGCTGAAGGACGACCACATCAACCGCTACCCGCACGAGTTCTCCGGCGGGCAGCGGCAGAGGATAGGCATAGCGCGGGCGCTCGCCATGATGCCGGAGTTCATCGTGTGCGACGAGCCGATATCCGCCCTGGACGTCTCCATACAGGCCCAGATAATCAACATACTGGAGGAATTCCAGGAGCGCTTCGGCTTCACGTACCTGTTCATCTCTCACGACCTCTCCGTCGTGCGGCACATCTCACACGACGTGGGCGTCATGTACCTGGGCAGCTTGGTCGAGGCGGCGGCGGTGAACGAGCTGTACGGGAACATGAAGCACCCTTACACGCAGTCCCTCCTCTCGGCCGTCCCGATAGCGGATCCGGCTGCCGCCCGCGGCAGGAAGCGGATAATCCTAGAGGGCGACGTTCCGTCCCCTCTCGACCCACCCTCCGGCTGCCCGTTCAGGACCAGGTGCCGGAACGCCCTGCCTGTCTGCGCCCAGGAGCACCCGAATCTGACGGATATCGGAGGCGGACATGTTGTCGCCTGTCACAACATGCTGGTATAATGTACGGGATTGACGATAGTCAAGACGAAAAGGAAGATAGGGGAAATATGGATACGAAACGAGACGCTGGCAACCCCTTCGTCGGGGTAACAG
The DNA here is from genome assembly GCA_031258255.1 of Synergistaceae bacterium. Classification (GTDB taxonomy): domain Bacteria; phylum Synergistota; class Synergistia; order Synergistales; family Synergistaceae; genus JAIRNC01. The sequence continues at coordinate 23,835 of JAIRNC010000009.1, read as the reverse complement.
CCAACATAGACGAAAACAAACTGGACGCGCAGAACATATACTCCAGCTACATAGGCGCCGTGTACCACGCCCGCCTGACGCCCTTCGTCCTCCCGGTGCCGGACATCTCCCTCAGGGATTCCTACGCCGAGATTGCCAAAGGGATGGTCTCCCGTCTCGACGGCCTGCTCCTGACCGGCGGTGACGACGTGGACGCGTCGCTCTACGGGGAGGAAAATTTCCCGTTCAACGGCTGCTTCACGGAGGAGCGGGATCTCTTCGAGATGGCGCTCTGCCGCGAGGCGGTCGCGCAAAAAAAACCGGTCCTCGGGATATGCAGGGGCATCCAGCTGCTCAACGTGTCGATGGGCGGCACGCTCTTTCAGGACATAGCGAAGCAGAACCCGGGGAAGACGCTGCTGATGCACGCACAAAAGTCGCCGTCGTACTCCGCCGTGCATGAGGCCATCGTGGCGCCGGGGTCCCAGGTCGCGCGGGCGCTCTCTGCCGCGCCAGGTGACAGGATACGGGTGAACTCCTTCCACCACCAGGCCGTAAAGGACGCGGCGCCGGGCTTCACAGTCTCAGCGAGGGCGACTGACGGCATCATAGAGGCCATCGAACCGATCGGCAGGGACGCACACCCGTTCACCGTCGGCGTCCAGTGGCACCCGGAGCGCATGTGGCGGCACCACGAGCACGCGGCAAATCTCTTCGCGGCATTCGCGGAGGCTTGCGGAAGCTGACGATTCTGCCTGGGAGGCAACGAACCTGATACAGATCAGCAACATCTCCCTCTCCTTTGGGGAAAAAACTATATTGAAGAACGTGTCCTGGCAGATAAACGAGCAGGGGAGGATCGCCCTGGCGGGAGACAACGGCGCGGGCAAGACGACGCTCCTTCGGATAATATCTGGCGAGGTCTCACCAGACGACGGCAGGGTCACGATCTCCCCGGACACAAAGATCGGCTACCTCCCGCAGGATCTCGTAGAGCTAGGGGATGGGACCGTGATGCGTTTCCTGCGTTCGAGGGCGGGGCTCCTGGAGCTGGAGGAGGAGCTGGACGTCGCGCGCGGCAGGATATCGGAGTGCCCGGAGGGCTCACGGGATCTTCCTGCGCTGCTCGCACGGCACGAGACGCTCGAAAGGGACTTCGCCCACAGGGGCGGGTATGAGTTCGAGGCCACGGCCAAAAAGGTGCTGAGAGGGCTAGGTTTCGCCCCGCATGACGCCGACCGCCACTGCGGCGAGTTCTCGGGCGGCTGGAGGATGCGCGTCGCGCTGGCCGGCGTCCTCCTGCAAAAGCCCGACGTCCTGCTCCTTGACGAGCCGACGAACCACCTGGACACGGAGAGCATGGAGTGGCTGGAAGGATGGCTCCGCGACCACAGGGGCGTTTTGATCTTCGTCTCCCACGACAGGCGCTTCGCGGACAAGATGGCGACGGAGGTAGCCCTGCTGGCGCGCGGAGAGATCACCCACTACCAGATGGGCTACGAGCGTTACTTAGCCGAGGCGGAGACCGCGCGGGAGCGCCTGGAGCGTGTCATAGAGGATCAAAAAGAGCGGATAGGGCACATGCAGCGCTTCGTGGACCGCTTCCGGTACAAGGCGTCCAAGGCCACGCAGGTTCAGAGCAGGATAAAGCAACTGGAGAAGATGGAGATATACGAGATGGACGCCCCCTCCAAGACCGTGAACATACGCTTCCCCGACGCCCCCAGGAGCGGCTGGGAGGTGCTCTCCGGCAGGGGGCTTTCGAAGGGCTACGGCGGGATTCGCGTCTTCAGCGACCTCGACGTCGAGATCAACAGGGGGCAGCGCGTGGCCTTAGTCGGCGTGAACGGAGCGGGCAAGTCCACGCTTTTGCGCCTGCTCTCCGCGGTAGAGCGTCCTGACGCGGGCGAGGTGCGTCTGGGGCACAACGTGAGGCGCGCGTATTTCTCCCAGGAGAGCGCCCAGAACCTCGACTACTCGCACACAGTCTGGGAAGAGGCATCGCGGACTGGCTCCAAGATCACGGAGGCCGAAAAGCGCGGGCTTTTAGGAGCGTTCCTCTTCTCGGGCGACGACATAAAGAAGCCCGTGAGGGTCCTGTCAGGGGGAGAGAAGTCCAGGCTCGCGCTCTTCAAGCTGCTGCTGTCGGACACGAACTTCCTGATACTGGACGAGCCGACGAACCACCTGGACGCGAACACGCTGGAAATATTCGAGGAGGCGCTCCTCCAGTACGGCGGTACGATTCTCATAGTCTCCCACGACAGGTTTTTCCTGGACAGCCTGGCGGACAGGGTCCTGGAGCTGCGGGACGGCACGTTGTATGACTACCGGGGGAACTACTCGCGCTTCATCGAAAAGCGCGAGGAACGGCTCAGAGCCCAAGCAACGGACGCTGACGCAGGACGCGCGAAGGGGCAGGGGAAGCGCGCGGACGAGCCGATGAAAAACGCCTATGACGCGGACGCGCGCCAAAAACGCCGGCAGGAGGCCCAGGAGCGCAACAGGCTTTACCGCGAGAGGAAGGTCTTCGTGGACAAGATCGGGCCGCTCGAAAAAGCCATAGCCGAAGCGGAAGCCCGCAGGGGCGAGATAGACGCGCTGCTCTGCCGTGCGGACGTCCTCGCGGACTCCGAGAGGGTGAGGGATCTGTTTCTTGAGCGCGGCGCCGTGACGGAGGAGATAGAGTCTGGCTACAAGGAGTGGGAGCGCCTGAACGAGGCGCTGGAGGAGGTATGCTGAGTTGAAAGCCGCTGCCGCGACGTTCGGGATCCGATGGCTTACGACGACCGCCCTGCTGGCTACGGTGTCAGCGATACTCATGTTCCTGGATTTCGCGCTGCCCTTATTCCCGCCGTTCCTCAAGATGGACTTCTCCGAGGTGCCGGGGGTGTTAGCGGTGATAGCGCTGGGACCATACGCCGGCGTCATGGTGGAGCTGGTCAAGAACCTCATCAACCTTCCGCACACGATGACAGCCGGGGTCGGCGAGCTTGCGAGCTTCGTAATCGGGTGCGCGCTCGTCATACCGGCGGGCGTCCTTTACAGGAGATCAAAGACCACGGCTGGCGCCGTCATATCGCTGTTGGCCGGGGTCACTGCCATGAGCGCCGCCGCCGCTTTGGCGAACTACTACGCGCTCATCCCGCTCTACAGCAAGGTGGTGCCGATAGACAGGATACTTGCCCTGTACAGCAAGGTGAACCCATACGCGGACACAGTGCCTAAGCTCATACTGACCGGCATAGTGCCGTTCAACGTCCTCAAGGGCACCGTGATATCCCTCGTCTCCTTCGCGCTATACAAAAAGCTCTCGCGGGTCCTGGACAGCCGCTGACGCGGGATCGATGCCTAATGCGTCCGGTGGGCCTAGCTGTATCTGACTACTATGGCCTTCAGCGTGTCCGACACGGCTATCGCAGCGTCGATGACCTCTGGGTCGAACTGCGTTCCGGCGCTCTTGATCAGCTCGGCTATAGCGTCCTCGAACGTCCACGCGCTCTTGTAGACCCGCGAAAAGACCAGCGCGTCCAGGACGTCCGCCACAGCCGTCACGCGGGCGGGCAGCGGTATCGCTTCCCCTGAGAGGGGCGGGCTGGCAGGGTCTCCGGTATAGCCGGTGCCGTCCCAGCGCTGATGGTGGTGGAGCGTTATCTGGTACGCCATGCGCTCGATCTTCGAGTCCGCGTTGGCATACATGGAGGCGCCGCACGCGCAGTGCGTCTTTATGATGTCGCGCTCCTCCTCGGTGAGCTTGCCCGGCTTTTTCAGCACGGCGTCCGGCACGGCCACCTTGCCTATATCGTGGAGCATCGCCGCCAGCCGTATCGTGTCCTTCTCGATCCTGAGCGTGTCCTCGTCCACCCCGCGCTTCCTGGCCCATGAGTGGTATATCTCTGCGGCGAACGCGCCCACCCGGTTGACGTGGGTGCCGGTTTCGAGCGGATCCCTCATGCTCGACATTTTCAGCATGGAGTCGATGAGCCGCTGCGTCATTATCGACCTCGTGAGAAACGGCATGGTTTGCCCGGCCAGCAGGTTGACGTAGCGCACGTCCGACTCGTCGAACGGCTTTATCTTGCCAGCGATGTCCTTGCTGTTTATCAGCTGGAGGACGGCGATAGGCGCGTTGCCGGCGCCCAGGACGGGCACGGCCAGCACCGAGACCGTGTGGTAGCCGGACGCGTCGTCGAAGGAACGGTTGAACGAGTATGTGACGTCGTCCGGTGTCTTGCCCACGTCGGCGATGTTGAGGCTCTTGCGCGTGAGCGCGACGTACCCGCTTATGGAGCGGTCGCTGATCGGTATCACGCTGTCCACGTAACGATGCCTCTGGGAGTCGTCCTTGAAGAGCGTTGCGTTCTGGACGTAAGCGAAGCGCAGGCTGTCCCCCTCGACTAGGTAGAACGTCCCGGCGTCCGCGCCAGTCGCGTCTCTCGCCTCCGTCAGCATGAGGTCGATCACCGTGCTGATGTCCTCGAACCTGTTGACGTACTCCGCGAACGACAGGAGGCGGCTGGAGATGTTAGACTCCTTGTGCCTGTCCCTCTTCGTCCACGAAATGCCGCTCTTGGCGAGCCAGGGCAGGCTCTCGTTCAGCCTGGCGTCCGGGCGGTACAGCTGCCCGCGAATGGCGTCGTACAGGCTTTGGAGCGGGGCCTCGGCGATGGATATGTCCGCCGGCTGGGGGGCGCGCCTCTGGATCTCGCGGTAGCGGTCGAACGAGCGCGCGATCATGGGGAAAAAATTCTCCGTGATCAGCAGCACGTAACCGAGCATCCAGTCCTCGAAGGGCGCTATCTCGCCCTCCTCGTCCTTGTGGTTTATGAGCTGGAGGATCCCCGCCAGCTCGCCGATGTCGTCGACGATAGGCACCGTCATCGTCGATATCGTCTCGTATCCCGTGGCCTTGTCGTACTCGTCGTTGAACTGGTACTGCAGGCCCTCCAGGTTGTTTCTCACGTCGCTCAACAGGAGGGGGCGCTTCGTCTTGGCCACGTACCCGCAGATCGAGTTGCCGCCTATGGGGACGCTCTGGCCGAGCAAGCGCTCGATCACGGCGCTCTCCTGCCCGTCACCCTTCGCCATCGCCTCGTTTTGCACGTACACGAAGCGTAGGACGTTTTTATCGACCACGTAGATCGACGCGGCCTCGGCGGCTGAGACCGTCCTCACCTCCGTGAGGAGGTCCGAGATCAGCTCGTCGAGCCCGACCGACAGAGAGTCCAGGAAAGACTCGATCTTTTCCTTCAACTGCGTCTCAAATATCATGTGCCCGTAGCCAGCTATGAAGTTATTGACGTAAAATTTGTTCCTGAAATCATTTGCTTTCATAGGTATAAACACCGTCCCAGTCATCAGGCACATTCTCCCCCATCGCGGCCGTCCGCTCGGCGAATATCTGATAGAGCTTCTCGCCGGGGCATTTCTTCAACAGCTCCAGACACTTGTCCAGCGAGGCCTTGAAATCGCCGTCGATATAGAGCTTGAAGGCCTTGCCCCAGATTTGCAGCTCCCTCTCGCGCGCCTGCGCCTCGTCCTGATTCAGCACAGAGAATATCGGGATCCCGGCGCTGCGCCCCTTCAGCCGGACGAGATCCAGCGGCATCAGCGCGAACCTGCCACAGCACAGGTCAGCCGTGTCCTTGCTAATCACCGCGCCGACGCCGTACTTCGAGCACATGCCCTCGATCCGCGACGCGGTATTCACCGTGTCGCCTATCGCCGTGTAGTCCATGAGGTCGCTCGTACCCATGTTGCCCACGTGGGCCGGCCCTGTGTGTATGCCGCCGCCCATCCTCAGACGGACGCCGTAGTCGCGCTCCATGCCAAGGTTCAGCTCGTCTAAGGCGCGGTGCATCTCCAAAAGGGACTCGACCGCCCTCACGGGATGATCCGGCACGTCCAGCGGCGCGTTCCAGAACGCCATCAGGGCGTCGCCCACGAACTTGTCCAGCGTCCCCATCGACTCCCTCACTATCGACGTCATCGGCGTAAAGTAGCTGCCCAGCATCCCCGCCACCTGGGTGGGCGCCATTTTCTCGACTATAGACGTGAAGCCGCGAAGGTCCGTGAAAAGCACGGAGATGTTCCTCTGCTCGCCGTGCAGGCTGCTCACGCTGCCCTGCTTCACGATCTGCCCCACGATCTCCGGCGACACGTAATTCGAAAAAGCCTTCCGCAACACCTTCTTCTCGCTCTCCTCGAACCAGAACCTGACAGCCGAGGAGGAAAGGGCCTGCAGCGCCATGTTGACGAGGGAGTAAAGCGGCGTCATGTAAATGCCCTTCGAGACCATCATATAGCGCGCGCCCATCCACACCGACGCCCCTAAGACCCCACCCAGCGGCAGGGCGACGTGCGGCCGGACTACGCTGAAAAAGACCGACGCCATGACGCCGGTGAGGACCATCACGATCAGCTCCAGGCCGACGCGCGAGTCCGGCGTCGTAATGAACCGCCCCGACAGTATCGTGTCCACGGCAGCGGCGTGGATCTCCAGCCCCGAGTAGGCCTTTTCGAAGGGCGTGGGTCTCAGATCCAAAAGCCCGGCGCTCGTGGAGCCGAGGAACGCCACTCGCCCCGCCAAGTCCTCCGGCGGCACTTCTCCTCTTATCACGTCGACGGCGCTGTACCTGGGGTAGGCCCCGCTCGGCCCCCTGAACGCGACCGGCAACGTCCCGCCTCTGGATACGGGGACCTCCACGCCCGCCACCTGGAGCGAGCGCGGCCCGTCAGAGGCGAATCTGACCGTGATGCCTCCGTCCCCCGCGCCCAGGGCGAGCGTCGCCAATGCAAGCCCCGGCACGTCAATGCCGTCATAGGAGCTGAAAAGAGGAACCCTCCTGAAAATGCCGTCCTCGTCCCCCTCCGCGTTCATCAGCCCTATGTACGTCGCGCTCCTGCCAAGCTCCCCGACTGGCATCTGTATGCCGTCATAGTTTGGCACGTAGTCGGAGATGGACTGGGACGAGCTGACCCCCCGATCAAAGTGATTGTTGACTTTCACCACGCGGGGGAGGACGTCTGGGCTGTCCGCCGGGTCGAGCGTCCCGAATGCCGAAAGCACGACGGGGATCTGCGCCAAGATCCGCGCCAGGTATCTGTCGTTATCCATCAGCTCCGGCGGGAGACCGCTAATGTCCGGCTCTATCCCAAAATCCTCATTGATCTGCTGCGACCACAAGAGCGGTGAGGTGCGATCCGGCTCTGACATCAGGATATCGACGCCAATGGACGCGACGCCACCCTCGTAAAGTGCCGCCAGGAGATCCGCGAGCCTGTAGCGCGGCCACGGCCACTGCCCCAGCTCCGCTATGCTCCGCTCGTCGATGTCTATCATGATCGGGACAGGCGACGGCTCTCCGCCGGTGAGTCCCTTAAGGAATACGTCATACAACATCAGATCCAGCCTACGGATCATCGGCGGCTGCACGAATATCAGCGCTGTTGCGGCGGCAAAACAGGCGAGGCAACATACCGTCGTCCACAGGGTCTTTTTAGAGCCGAGCCTCTCCCTGACCCTGACGGCCACAGGTTATCTCCTGTAATCCGAGCGCGCCACGATATCGAGTATGTCCCTCTCGGAGACCGGCTTATAGTCACGGACTTCGACGCAGACGTTGATGGCGAGCGTGTTCCGCTCCGGCTGCCAGTTCTCCCTGAAGAGCGTGTGTATGTGGCCGCACAGCGCCAGCGTGTTTTTCGGCTGGATCATGCATGGGTCGTGCGTCAGCATGACGTCGTAATCGCCGATTTTTATGAAATCCAGGTGCTTCACCGACGCGAAACCGGCCTCAAGGTACTCCTCCCGCGTCATGTTGTCGTGGTTGCCCGCTATGAGGTGAAAGGGCCTCTCCCGCGCGCCCAGCCTCTCCAGCACGCCACGGCAGGCTTCGAGCGGGGAGTCCGGCTGGCTGGTGCCGAAGATATCGCCCAGCATGTAGACCTCGCTGGCGTCCCGCGCGACGTCGTTAAAACGACTTATGATGCCCTCGTTCATCGCGGAAGCGTCCTCATAGGGCCTGTCGCAGTAATCCATGATGTCGCAGTCAAAAAAATGCTGGTCGCTAGTGAAAAACCGCAATCGCGCACACCCCATCCAAACTCCTGTTCACTTTGCATTCATCCCTGGCGCGCTGTTGTCGTTGCAGCAGACGTCGGCGGGATTCCGGCTGCTGGAGCTTTTATGGTCATCATCCCTGTCGTTCGCGTCTTTGCCCCCGGAATCGCCGGGCGTTCCTTGAGGATCGCTCCTTGGGTTGTCGCCGGCGCCGCTCCTGTCCATGCCCTGCGTGTCCCTTTCGCCCTGGACGACGCCCTCGCCCTGGATCTCCACTGTCACAGGCGCGGCAGGGGTTACCGTAGGCATAACAGGCGCGACCGGCGAGGTTGTTGGAGTGACCGGCGCGACCGGCGCTACAGGCGCCTGCGGCGCGCTCACGCGGACGGACACGCTGTCACCGGGCTTGGTCATCGTCCATCTATCCCTGCCCGATTTGCTGGAGTAGTTTACCGCGTGCCCCTCGCCTATGGCCTCGACTGTAAACTTCTCGTAAGTCTGCCTCACCTCCACCAGCAGCGTAGTCCCCCTTATGCCTATCGTGCTCTGAGGCGTAGTGAGCTTGAAGTTCCTCGGGTTCCGGCGGACGATCTCGCCCGTCACGATCCTCGCCGCGCCCTGCACGACACCGACATTGAAACGGTTCCTGTCCGGCGTAAAGACGGCGGACCTTATGTCCACGTTGCTGCCGCTGCTTATCTCAAGGACGGACTGATCGGCGAACGTCACCAGCGCGTACCCCGTCTGGTCTGTCTCCAGTATGTCGAATTCATGGATCTCGCTGCCATCGCCCAGTTCCACCCTGTTGCCGTCCCGGACGGCCCAGAAGCCGGGCTGGACGGAACCCGCGATGCCGGCCGGCGCTGCCGCTTCTGCCGATGGAGAAAACATCAGGACAGACCAGACAAAAACGGCGTAAACTATTTTTTTAACGATTGTTCCAGTCACCGGCGCACCCCCTTCCTCGATATGACGAAAGCCAGAAGCAGGGCCGCCAGGAGCGCAACGCCGCCCGTGCCGGCGCACCCGCCGCCGCTGCCGCTGCCGCTGCCGCTGCCCTGTCCCCCGCTCTCGGAGTTGCCCCCTGGTTCAAGGCCGTCCTTCCATCTGTTTACCCAGATCGGGTCACGTATCTTTTCGTTGTAATGACCGTCCGGCACTATCAGGTAGCCGTCCTGCTCGAACGCCTCCAGTATGTCGTCGTCCAGCACGTAAAACGAGAGCGAGAGCGTCAGGGACTCGCCGCCGGTCACCTCCAGTATGCCCTTCTCCACAGCCTCCCTGGGCTTTAAAACGCCGTCCACGAGCCGTGTGTACCAGCCTTTGCGGCTGCCCTCCATTATCTCCTTCTGGAGGACGATCTTCGCGAATATCTCGTCCAGATGATCCTCCGGGCTGGCCAGCATGGCGCTTCCGGTGTCCTCGCCGTAAAGGTCGAACAGCTCTACTGCCCGCACCTTCACGCGGAACGTGAGCGGCAGAAGCCCCTTCTTGCCGGAGGGCACGAGACCGGACAGATCGATGTCAATCCTAGCCGCGTCCCTTTCGCTCGGCTCGAAGCACACTGGCAGCACGTATTCATCGAAGTTCTCTATCTCGATCAGGGCGTTGTCCAGCCCCTCGATGAGATGCCAGTCTGAGCCCAGGGCCGCTATCGCTACCTGCTGGACGCTGCCGGGCAGGATCGTCTCGTCGCTGGAGACGAGCTGCGTGTTCGCCTCCTCGAAGACGACCACCACGTCCTCGCTCACCGCTACCGGCGTGGCCAGATCGTCGGCGACCAGGATTGACTTCACGGCGCTTTTTTGCAGCACGGTGCCGTCGGGCAGTGTCTGGGATGCCGTGAACGTTATGCCAGCGTCCCCGTGGATTGCGCTGTTGCCGCGCGCGCTCCTCGCGATGGGAAAATCCCGAGGCAGCGCCGTCACCCTCGCGCTGTTCGCGGAGAGGACGTCCACCCGCACCATGTCGTCAGAGTCGGGCTGCGCGGTCAGGACAGGCGGCGGGTCAGGAGCGGGGACGGCAAACGCGCCGTAATCCACGGTCACATCGAAGCTCCCCCCCGGCGCGACCGTGAGCGGGAAGCCTTTTATGTCCAGCGAGACGACGGAGCCGGGGATGCCCCCCTCCGTCCACTTCGCGTAAAGCGTGACGTCGGACGCCACCGTGTCTGCCGCGAAGTCCCACGCGTTCACGCACGCCGCCTCCTTGTACCACCCGGCAAAGGAATAACCCGCGCGCGTCGGCGACGCCGGGGCCGTTATCGCAGCACCCTGGGCGGCCATCACCGACGCCACCGCGCTCCCGCCCTGTGAGTCGAAGGTGACGGTGTAGGTCGGCACGGCCGTCCATTTCGCGTAAAGCGTGATATTGGCAGTCACTGTATCGGTCGCGAAATTCCACGCGTTTGTGCAGGCGGCTTCTTTGTACCAGCCGATAAAGGAATAGCCGGAGCGCGTTGGCGCTGTCGGGGCTGTGATAGCCGTGCCAGACTGGACATAAGATAATTGCGATACGGCGCTGCCACCTTGAGAGTTAAACGTAACGGTGTGAGTATCGGAATACAGCTTGACTATCCAGTAATCATGATCGCCGTGATTACCTATAACGTCTCCGTCAATGGAATTGGAGCTTCCTGCGACAATATATCCACCGTCACCCGTTTGCTGGATAGATTGAGTCATCTCGCTGTCACTGCCGCCTAGGGATTTCTGCCACTGTGTATTTCCGCTGGCGTCGAGTTTGACTACCCAGTAGTCCGTATCGCCGTGGTTTCCAGAAACATCTCCGTCAGTGGATTGGGAGTATCCTGCGACGATATATCCCCCGTCGCTCGTCTGACGGATGGAGTGAGCTTGGTCATTGTCACTGCCGCCTAGGGATTTCTGCCACTGTATATTTCCGCTGGCGTCGAGCCTGACTACCCAGTAGTCCATATCGCCATGATTTCCGGAGACGTCTCCGTCAGTGGACTCAGACTGCCCCGCGATGACATATCCGCCATCACCAGTCTGATCGATGGCATAAGCTAAATCATTACCACTGCCGCCTAGGGATTTCTGCCACACTATGGTTCCACCCGCGTTCAGCTTGACTATCCAGTAATCCCAATTGCCGTGATTTCCTGTGACATCTCCGTCATTGGAATCGGAAATTCCCGCGACGATATATCCACCGTCGCTCGTCTGCTGTATGGAGTGGGCATCATCATATCCACTGCCACCGAGGGATTTCTCCCATTCTATAGTTCCGCCCGTGTCCAACTTGACCACCCAACAATCACGGATGCCGTGATGTCCTGTGATGTCACCATTATTGGAAAAGGACATTCCCGCGACGATATATCCGCCGTCGCTCGTCTGTTGGATGGAGTAAGCAATATCACCGTTGCTGCCGCCTAGGGATTTCTGCCAGACAATGTTCCCACCTGCGTCTAACTTGACTACCCAGTAATCGTTACTACCGTGATTGCCAGAGACGTCGCCGTCGTTAGACTGAGAAATTCCAGCGACGATATATCCGCCGTCGCTTGTCTGTTGGATGGCGTAAGCTGCGTCACTGTTACTGCCGCCAAGGGATTTCTGCCAGACAATGTTCCCACCTGCGTCTAACTTGGCTACCCAGCAATCATAACTTCCGTGATTTCCGGAGATGTCTCCGTCGTTAGACTGAGAAATTCCAGCGACGACATATCCGCCGTCGCTGGTCTGCTGGATGGAGCGAGCTACCTCATAACTACTACCACCCAACGATCTCTGCCACTGGATGCCCGGCGGCGAGACCGCCGCATCAGCGTCAGCCCAAGGGAGCGCGAGTATAGCCGTTATGATCACTATGAATGCAAAAAACCGCAGGAGCGGCTTAAAAAAATGACGGTACATGCACCAGCTTAAAGATTTGCCCGTTTTCAAGTGCCGTGAACCATCAACGACCACCAAGATCATCTCCGTTCATGGGCTGTCATTTAATATTGACTGACTCTATCACAATGGAAGGTGTTTTTCAACATTCACAAAACGCCCAGGCCGAAAACCTCGGTAATCTAAAGCGACACTCCCACGGTTTTGGCCGTGGGAGTGCGTGTGTCAGGCATATGCCCTACTCGGCGAACCGCAAGCTCACTTCATCTGCCAGTAGTAGATTACAGTAGTCGCGGGCGGCATTGACGTGCCGGCGCCGCCCCGGATGATCTTGTATATCTTCTTGTTAACCCTGTCGACGATGTAACCGTTTTCTTCAAGCCAGGCGAGCAGTTCCGGGTTCTCGAACGGATCTTCCCCGCCTGTGGGTTCGTATACGTACTCAATGGTATGACTGCCGTCGTCATTGAGCATATCTGTCTCAGAGGTGATTTTTATCCCCGGTATCTGTAAAAACCCGGTTTTATTTGAAGATCCGCGGGCTTTGATCCCGCTGGCCCCGCTTTTGACGTTACGCTGGTAAAGCCTGGAGTCTCCCTGAATCCCGCTGGAGGACATGTTGCAAATGTCGAAAGCCCCGGTCACGTCAATTTTCGTCGTCACGAACGTCGTCGCGTAAAGATCCCCGCCCATCACAAACGGTTTCGTGGTCATGTACTCGTCTTCAGTGATTTTGCCGCCGGTGCTCTCCACGGTATCGAGGGGCATATACCATCCATTAGCAGAAGGCGGGGTTGTGTCCGAGCGAACGTCCAGCCCGGTCATTTCATCCCTGAATATCGTCCCGTCTTCGTCCTTGGGGTGAATGGACGTCTTGACGGAAAATAGCATCTGCCCGATCTTGCCGTCGCCGTTGGCTATGCCACCGCTCGCCTTGGATTCCACGTCTGCCGTACCCCCCGCTAGCCATACGGCGTTAGGCCCGTCAGTCATGACGGCTACCCCGTGCGGGATGGCGAAATTATTGCCCGTCCCAGCGCCATCCACCTTCGGCTGAAGCGAGGCTGCCGTCCTGATGTTCCATGCGGCCGGCGCCATGGCTGATCCGTCCTGTTTCTCCGTCTCCACGGCGAAGATATTGCCCCTGTTGTCGGCCGTGTAGATTTGGCTCGTCAAGTATTTGGCTTTTTTGACGGCGGGGTTGGTCGAGGCAAGGAGCGTCGGCTCCGAGACGAGCATCCCCATGTACGGCGTCCGTCCGAGCGCGCCGCTGCCGACCCTCCAGCCCGCTGATCCGGCGACCAGCGTATCGCTGTCAAAAGCCTTTATCACGCTGCCGTCCTTCGGATCCAGTATCATGAGCACGGCGCCCTCGCCGCCGTTTTTGTCAAGGCTGATCGCGTTCTGCAGACCGCCTGGGACGACGACGATATTCCTCGTTGACGGGTTGCCGTCGGTGTCCTTGCCATCAAACACGACGCCCATCGCCGGCTTCGGCGCGTTGTCGCCGAGCTTCAGCCACGCGGACTCGGCCCCGTCGAGGGCGGAAGCGTCGAGCCACTTTGCGGACGATACGGAGCTGTTGCTGTCCATCGTCACGACATAGCTTTTATCGTAGTCAAGGTGTTTCCCGTCCGCATTGTATTTCTCCTTGTACCACATGAACTTCGGGTTTTTGTGGTCGCTCACGTCCATCATATACAGGCCGTTGCCGCCCCTTCCGAGCGAACCCAGCAAAAGCTGCCGCCAGTCGTGGTTTGAGCCGTTGCCAAGGTCGAAGTTCCTGACCTGGAGCGCCCCGTCCAGAATGAACCCAGGGCGTGAGCGCTTCCCTGCGGTCTCGGCGTCTTCAGTGGCCACGTCCATCCAGACGCGTTTGCCGTCGGCGCCGGCCGTCGTCTTGAGGGAAGCCAGCCGCACCGGCAGGAGCGACGGCGGCGGAAGGATGATCTTCTCGGGGTCCCCGGTTGCGATGTCCACCGCGTAGAGCAGCCCGTCGTTGGTCTGAGCGTAAATCATCGGCACGTTTGCGTCGCTTTGCTTCTTCGCCCACTCGCTGTAGCCGGGCAGGGCGTCCAGCGACTTGTTCGGGTTCACGACGGCTGTCAGCCCTGACTGCCCGAAATCAGCGAGCATGTTGGCCCGTTTGTAGGACAGGTTCTTCGAATATGAGTGGTCATAGCCCGTGAGCCATATGTACATCGCCTCGTTCGCCGGCAGCGTAGGCTCGCCGCCGTTTGCCGTCAGCTTGCCGTCCAGGCCGAAGATATTCAAATCCGTGGCGGCCTTCTGGCTTAACACCTTGAAGCTGCCTCCGTCGTCGTCCGGGACCCAGTACAGCGGCTTTATGTTCCCGGGGGCGTCCCCATCCCCCCTCTTCGCCAGGAGCTCGCCGCCCAGCTCCCACGAGCCGGCGGTATCCATCGAGACCACCCTGCCGTTTTTGACGACCGGCAGAAGGCGGCGCAGCGACCCGGCCCACTGGTTGTTGTAAATTACCTGGTATGTCGCGCTGAAGAGCTGCGAATCCTCGACGCTCGAACCGGTTTTTACCTGCGGCATCGCGCTGGTGACGGCCTTTGGCTCCTGCGCCTGCTGGATGGTGCCGAGTGCCGCGTCGAACGCCACCTCGAGCGAAGCGACGTTATCAGCCCAGTACGGCTGAATGAATCGCTTGTCATACATGTTGTCCACGGTTATCTTCGCGATCTCTTCCCCGGTGAGCTTGCCCTGTCCGGCGTTCGCCATTTTAATGAGGTTGAGCCGCATATTCTGGACTTCCGTCACCACGGCGGGGCCGGCATCTATCACGTCCTTGTCCGTCTCTTTCGCGACTAATCCTATGACGAGCGTGCGGATCGGATTGTCCAGGTCGATCTCCTCCAGGTCGGTGCGGTTGAGCGCGCGCCCGGACTCCGTCCCGATGGTGGACTCCGTCAGTTTCCCGTCCGCGTCTTTTTTCCAGAACACGTCCGGTTTGATCCTGGTGACTTGCTCATATGCCGCCTTCCTCACCCCGTGATTGGGCAGCCTCGTGTCGTAGGCGGGTATCGCTTTGCCCTTGTTGCGCTTGTCAGTCGCGTCGAAAAGGTTTTTTATCGCCTCCCACGAGCTGTAAGAATAAGCGTTCGGGTCGACGATCTTGGGCTCCGACCCCGACGCGACGACGATGAGCCAGTTGTCCTCGCACTCGGAGCGGATGGGGAACGACACCCTGTGAAGGTCCGTGGCGGCTATGCTGTTGCTTCCGCCGGAGTCCTTTATCTGCGGCTGCGTCACTGATATGTAATCGTCGTCCGTCCGTATCGCGTCCGTGCCTTGAAAATAGTAGCTCCGCTTGGGGGAGAAGAAATCCAGCACGGAGCCGGCAGCCTCTCCTGAACCCTTGTTGAAGCGGGCCCTCGGCACGGCGGTGTCGTCGTACTCCTGGGTGGCGCGGCGGTAGTCGTAAGTGTAATTGATGTTCTGGCTCCTCTTCGAATACCACACCCAGCCCCTCGTGCGGTAGTAATTCCTGTCGAGCTGCAGCAACCTGTCGCTGGGGTACGTCGGATTGGTGTGCCCGGGCGTGTAGTCGAGAGGGGTCGGGTCCGGGAAGATGGCCTGGGCGAGCCCGAACATGCCGGCAACGCCGATCTCAGGGTCGTTGTACCAGTAGAACTGCGAGTCCCTGCGCGTTCCGCTCAGATACTTGTGGTTGTCAGCCCAGGTGTGCTCATACCAGTCCGTCACCACGTCGCCGTCGCTCCTGATGTCGGCCAGGCCGTTTATCCATAGCCTGAACTTGTCGGCCTGGGTCATCGAGAGGCCGCCCTTCTTCCACACGTAATCGGCCTCCCGGATCGGCACCCAGAGGGAGGCCCTGCGCAGCAGTTTATAGAGCGGCCGGTCCCAGACTTCTCCCGCGCTGTGTTTTTCCCTCTTCGGGTCGAGGGCCACGGTATGTCTCTCGTTGAACTCGGACATGCTTGTGACGTCGTTGTCGTGCTGCCTCGCCGTATCGCCGTAATCCGTGATGGATTTTGTCCCCTCGTACCAGCCTTTCTTCGTGCTCACATTCCCCTTAGTGGCTTTCGGGCCTACATCCGCCGGCACAGCCCCGTTCGACCACCATCCGTCCGGCTCGCTGCCGTCGTTGTTCGGGGTCATGTACTGCGCGTGGGTCGTGGCGTTGTGCCAGAGAGGGTAATGCTGGCCGTGGACGTGAAAAAACGACTCCACCTCACCCGTGGACGGCCCGTGCATCGTGCCGTTCTCGTACTGTATTTTATGGTAATTCTGTCCGCTGGCGCCCGTCGGCCGCTCCTTCCTCCGATAGACGTTTGTCTGGCTCCAGTTCGTCGAATTGCGGGCGCCGAGATCCTTTATATAGGCGTCCCCGCCCATCTTCTCCGGGAGGAAGTAGCTTTTCGTCCGTATATTCGCCCCGAAGGGGTACACCTTGAATATCCCGTTCGTGTCCGGGTTCTGGTCCCAGGCTATCTCATGGTGGTTCTGGGAGTTCTGCCGCGCGGCCCTCTCCAGGTTCGCCGGGGACAGGAACGTCGTCGCCATCCCGATCCTCATGTCCTTGAAGCGGTCCCCGTCGTTCAAAAGGTTCCAGAGGACCAGCTTGGTCTTGTACATCCTGCTGTCGTTTGGCACGAGCGCGACATTTGTCATGCTCGGCGGCGGATCAGCCCAGTACTTCGGGTCTTGGAACACGAGCGCGTAGGGATAAGCCTTCGCGGCAGCCGTGTTGCTTGCATACTCGTAAGGAGTCAGCACCGAGTTGCCGTTGTAGCTGTTTTGGTCATAGCCGGCCTTTCCAAGTTTCTCGTATTTATAATCGCGAGGCAGGACATCGTCCGGCCACACGGAGGAGGGGTAGTTCGTGTACGCAGTCTCAAGAGCCGTAGTCTGGCCAGAGTAGACGTCCTTGAGGTATCTGGCCGCGTAGTCCTCGTCCGCGAACGGGAAGTAGTAATTGCCCTTGTTCTGCTCGATGTCCGAGGCCAGGTCTTTGCTCTTCACGAAATTATTTGAGCTGTCCCTGTCGCGGCCGTAAAGGTTGCGCCCCTGGGAGAGATTGCCGCCCCTCCACGCCGGAGGCATCGCCCCCATGCCGAACGTGGCTTGTTTCATTATCCTGTTTATGTCGTATATCGTGTATCCGTAGTTTTTCTTCGTCAGCTTCCAGTCCGCGGTCTCCTCCCAGTGGAAGTCGAAGAGCGCGTCCCTCCACACCTGAGGCTGTACCCCTTTGGTAGTGAAGCTCATTATCTCCGTGGCCTCGATCAAAAACAGGACGTTAGGCTTCTGCAAGGACTCCTTTTGCTGATCGATGTCCGGCATAGCCATGTCGGATTTCATGTTCGCCACTACCTGCGCCGCCCGCGCCCCCCGCACCGGGAAAACCGCCTGTGACAGAAACAACGCCAGAGTGAGTGTCGCCGTAAATTTCTTGAAGAGCCTAAAGCTTGGCACTGTCAATTGATATCTCCCCTTTAAAATACATGGAGCAAAAATTTAATTTCTCGTCCCGGCCCTGCTCATTTTTGCGCGCAAACCAACAGCAGACGCTTGCCGCGTCGTCGCGCTGACTTGATTTACATGCGCCGTTTCAGATTAAATTTACTATTGTTTATATTGTGCGGTGTCTGTGACGCAGGGTTCCCGCGAACGCGATAACGCCATGTCAAATTACCTTTCAGTTTAGGCTCGTATGCTCTTTTTACTCATAAAATGCTTCGCCTGTTATTGTCAACTACCACTTGTGTTGTTACAAAAATACAATCTTATCTTATTACCTTAAGCTTATCTGATTTTGTAAACTCTGTCAAGCACGCAGTTTATTAGGAAACTGACCGCTTAAATGCACTAATCCAGAGCAAAGCGTTATTTAGAAACTAATTATCTAATAAATTATTGAACAAAATAATGAACTGTCTCGTTCTCAGAAAAGGAAATGACGTGATTTTATTGCAACGGGAAATCGAGTCGTTCTTGAAATTTTTACGCGCCGCGGCGAGCCGGCCTGCCTGCGCCTGCGGGAACTGCCCTTGAGTCCTGCCCTTTAACGCCCGCGCGCGGCTGCCGAAAATAAGACATAGGAGTTGGCGTCTGGTGAAGATCGAAAACAAGTATAGGTGTCCTTACTGCGGATTTACATATAGAACCGAACCGGGGCGCAGCCTGTTCACTCACGTCCTGGCGCACCAGGACGCGAACGTTGCGGTACATGCGGTCATACTCGTCTGCCCCCATATGGACTGCGGGAAGGCGGAGGTCTTCGTGGACGCCGGCTCTTTCCCCGCTGCGCTCCGGGGTAAGGCTGAATCTGAGCTGCAGGGCATAAGGTACGACCTGCCCGGGGCGTATTTCAAAGGCCGTCTGCTCCCGCCCTTCGGGGGGAAGCCCGAGCTAAGGGCGGCAGACGTGCCGGAGGCCATTTACAGGGATTATGACGAGGCTTGCAGGCTCCTGCCCGTGAGCGCCGGGGCGTGCGTCACGATGGCGCGCAGGTGCGCCCAGAAGATGATCCGAGCGAAATTCAGGCTCAAGCCGGGCAAATTCCAGAACGAGATAAAGACGCTAGGCACACTCTCCCCTCCCGTCCGGCAGGAGATAATAGACGCGCTCGACTCGATCCGCAAGGCCGGCAGGTTCCGCGCTCTGCCAGAGGACGAGATCAGGGTCGTGAGCGACGTCTCGCCGGAAGCCGCCGAGCAGGCGATCAGCATAATCGAAATTTTAATGAGCGACTGGTTCCTCGCGCCCGCCGAACACGACGACCGCTTGGTCGCCCTCCAGCTCATACTGAACAAAAAACAGTAAGTGCTGTCAGCTGCTTGGAGGAGATTCCCAGGCTTTTCGGCTCCCTTCGCGAACCGGATCGCGACAATACCCGACAATAGTACGTCCCTGCCTAGTTTTGCCGCGCTATTGCGTTACGTCGGCAAAACAAGTAAAATCATACAAGAAGTTTTGTCGCGTTCGATTGGGAGGTGAGAGTGAGTTGAAAAAACCCCGGGTTTGCGTGCCGTGCCGGGTAAGCTACAAAAAACAGGCTTTTCACAGCAAATCACTTCGCGGATTGTCTTTCTTGCAAGCAATTCCCCATTGTTGTCTTAGGCTTTTGCCAGCGAAGGGCACACTGCCCCTTCTTCAGGCGGCGCAGCGAGCGTCGCACATCTCAGTCATGAAAGTGGCTTTTATGGCCTCTATCCCCTCTATAGCCCTCAGGCGGTGAACCATAGTTCTCATACCCTCGCTGCTATGCTATGCGGTAAATTTAAGGGAGGTGTGCTGGACAATGGTCAATCTGCCCGAGGAATCGCTCATTGTCGTAAGTGATCTTTATAAGGGCTTCGAGGATGGAGAAGTCCTGAAAAATATCAATTTGAATATCAAGGAAGGCGACCTGGTGTCCCTGATAGGCCCTTCGGGGTGCGGTAAGTCCACATTCTTGCGCTGCTTGAACTGCCTGGAGCTGCTGGACTCCGGATACATCAGGATCGGTAACGTCGAACTCAGCAGACGCAAGGGCCAGAGCCCCGACGAGAAGATGATCGGGACGGCGCACGATATGCGGAGCGAGGTCGGCATGGTCTTCCAGAGCTATAACCTCTTCCCTCACAAGACGGTGCTGCAGAACGTGATGCTTGCGCCCGTGGTGGTGAAGAAGATGAACGCCGCCGAGGCCAGGGAGATAGCGATGGCGCAGCTTGAGAAGGTCGGCCTCAAGGAATTCGCGGGCAAGTACCCGTCCACGCTTTCGGGAGGACAGAGCCAGAGGGCGGCAATCGCCAGGGCCCTCGCGATGAACCCGATGGTCATGCTCTACGACGAGCCCACGTCCGCTCTCGACCCTCAGCTCGTGGGCGAGGTCCTGCAGGTCATGAAGGCGCTCGACGCCGAGGGCATGACCCAGATAATAGTGACCCACGAGATGCAGTTCGCCCGCGACGCGTCAGACTATATCGTGTTCATCGATCATGGCGAGATAGTCGAGTACGATGACGGCGACGTCCTCTTCACGAACCCGAAGAACGAGAGGACGAGGGATTTCCTCCGTCACTTCAACGGCATGGGAATGGCGGTGAACTGCTGATGAAGATGAAAAGGAATGTCTTGCCCGCTATCCGCGCGCTTCTGGCCTTGGCGTTGTGCATGTCGCTGATTGGGCCGGCGTGGGCTGTCGCCACGGCCGAGGAAGGGGTGCTGCGCTGGGGCGGCGATTCCGAGGGCGGCTTCCCGTACATGTTCCCCAACCCGGCTGACTCTGATGAACTGATCGGCTTTGAGGTGGACATAGTAGACGAGATCGCGGCTTACCTGGGCCTACGGGCGGAGTACGTGAACAACGCGTGGGACAACCTGATACCGGGCCTGTCGCGCGGCCTCTACGACATCGCCATCAACGGCCTGGAGGTCACGCCGGAGCATGAGGAGGAGGTCGGATTTTCCATCCCGTACTACAAGACGTTTTTGCAGCTCGCGGTCCGCAGGGACGACGACATGGGCATCGCCGAGCTGGAGGACTGCAGCGGGAAGATAGTCGGCACCCTGAAAGAGAGCTACGCCGAGATGGTCTTGAAAGAGCTGGGCGACGTGAAGGAAATCCGCACGTATATAGTGGAGGCGAACACATACGAGGATCTCCAGAACGGCAGGCTGCACGCGGCGCTCTTCGACTCGCCCATAGCGATATATTCGGCGGGCTTCAACCCGGGCATCAAGTTCGTGGGGCGCCCCATCGGGGAGATAACTTACGCCATAGCCCTGACGAAGGAGAACAGGGAGCTCTTGAGCGAGATAAACCGGGCGCTGGTGTTCCTGCGCGACTCAGGGAAGCTGCGCGAGATATATGACCGCTGGAACCTCTGGAGCCCGATGATGGCGGAGCTGTTCAACGACTACAGCCCCCGTAAGGTCGAGATGACGCGCTATGACGAGTGGGCCGAGGCGCATCGCCCGACGCTCACGATGAGCGGCAGGCTCAAGAGGTACGCCGGATTCCTCCCGGCCTTCGGACGGGCCGCCATTGTCACGCTGGAGGTATCGGTGACCGCGATGGCGATAGCGATGATACTTGGCCTGGTGCTGGCCATAACGCGCGTGTTCGCGCCGGCGTGGCTGGCTGCTGCAGCCACCGGCTTTGTGGAGTTCATGAGGGGTACGCCGCTCTTGATACAGCTCTTTTTCATCTTCTACGGGCTGCCAAACGTAGGGATAAAGCTCTCGCCGTTCTGGGCCGGCGCCGTAGGGCTGGGCCTCAACTACGCGGCCTACGAGGCGGAAATTTACAGATCCGGCCTGTTTGCGATACCGCGGACGCAATGGGAGGCGGCGCTTGCCCTGGGCATGACGAGATGGCAGGCGATGCGCGAGGTGATGCTGCCCCAGGCCATGAGGGTGGTCATCCCGCCGATAACCAATGATTTCATCTCGCTGCTCAAGGATTCGTCCCTCGTCTCGATCATCACGATGACCGACCTGACGAAGGCCTACGGGCAGCTGGCGGCAACCTACTACGATTATTTCGGGCCGGGGATAATGGTCGCGCTGATATACCTGGTACTGGGGCTGCCGTTCGTGAAGTTCTCCCGCTTCGCCGAAAGGCGCCTGGCCGAGCAGGACACCGGCGGCGAGAGGGGAAGGGATTTCAACTTCTACAGGTCCAGCACACGCTGGCTATAAACAACGAGGCTGGAGAAAAAGACAGGACTCAGCGGATGAGTCCTGTCTTTAAAATATGTGACTTTCGTGGCACCCGCCGTCGCTGGTTCAGCCGATTTTAATGGGCCTGGAGTTCTCCCACAGCCCGTGAATGTTACAGTAGGAGAGCGCCACGAGCGTGCCGCTTGATGCGAATTTCGCCTTCACCGACGCAAACGGCTCCGTGAAAACAGGGCCTGGCTTCTGCGGGTCTGTGCTGTCACCGTGAGCGTCGAACGCCACATCCGCGAGTTCTATGGCGAACTTCCCTCCGTCCGGCACGAAAAACAGCTTGATCCACTTGATGTAGTGCGCTGCGGTGTTCGGGTGCGGGATTTCCTTGCCTATCCCGAACTTCACCTCGACGGCCTCTCCGGCAGCTGCTTGCTCAGGCGCCTCGATGACAGGGACGTGCTTCTCGCCCTTCCAGTCTCCGCTCTGTACATGATCCCCCAGTTTCATTGCACTCACTCCTCGTTATGTTTTTTGCCCAGCGGGCTTATCCGTGTAATATACATTCAACCGGGGCGCGCGTCACGCGAATTTCGCGTATATCGCGCGTTTATCGGCAATTCAGGTTTTGAGACGCTTTAACATGGCCTGGACGTCGGCGATCGACGACTTCATCTTTCAAGGCGTAGATAGCTTTATGCAATCTCTCTTTAGGGTAACCATTCAAAATACGCTGGGGCCGGGTCAAGACGGCACCTTGCCCCTCCCGATGCAGTAGTATTCGAAGCCCAAGGGCTCAAGGGCGGCAGGGTCGTAGACGTTGCGCCCGTCGAACAGGATCTTTCGCCTCATGACGGCGCCGGCCGCTGCCCAGTCGACGGACAAAAACTCCGGCCACTCGGTCACCAGCACCGCCGCGTCGGCGTCCCTTAAAACATCCATGACGCCGCTGCCGTAGGCCACTCCCGGAGGCAGGACGTCTCTGGCGTTTTCCTGGGCTATCGGGTCGAATGCGGCTATCATGGCCCCGTGCTCGGCCAGGTCGTTTGCGAGCGTGATCGACGGCGCGCCCCTCATGTCGTTCGTGCCTGGCTTGAAGGCCAGCCCCAGCAACGCCACCTTTACGCCGCCCAGCGCTTCCCCGAAGCGTCTGCGGACCATCAGCGGGAGCTGCAGCTTTTGCGCCCTGTTCACCTTCTCGATCGCGGAGGTGAGCGTCATATCCAGCCCGTAGGCCTCGCCGATCCCGCAAAGGGACGTCACGTCCTTCGGGAAGCATGAGCCTCCGTACCCGCAGCCGGCGGAGAGGAAGTGCTCGCCGATGCGCCGGTCGGACGCTATGCCTCTTTGCACGGATCTCACGTCAGCGCCAACGGCGTCGCACAACCGCGCGATCTCGTTCATGAAACTTATCCGGGAGGCCAGCATCGTGTTGGCCGCATACTTGGTGATCTCAGCCGACGCGGGATCCATGAAGAAAATCTTGCTCTCGTGGGCGAACGGGGCGTATAGCTCCCTCATCAACGAGCGCGCACCCTCCGAGACGGCCCCCACCACGACCCTGTCCGGCTTCATGCAGTCAGCGACCGCCACGCCTTCCTTGAGGAATTCGGGGTTCGATATGATCTCGAACGGGTGATCCACACCACGCTCGCGCAGCCTGGCGCCGATCCTGTCGCAGAGCATTCTGTTGGTGCCCACCGGCACGGTGGACTTGACGGCGATGAAACAGGGCCCCTTTATGCAGCGGCCTATGTCGTCAGCCACGGACAGGATCTGATCCATGTCGGTCTCCCCGTTCTCCCTTGGCGGCGTGCCGACGGCGATGAAGCAGATGTCCGAACCGTCCAGCCCGTCGTCCAGCTTAGTCGAAAATGAGAGCCTGCCGCATGAGACGTTCTTTGAGACGAGATTCGCCAGCCCTTCCTCGAATATCGGGATCCCGCCCCGCCTGAGCATCTCTATCCTGTTTTCGTTTATATCGACGCACCAGACGACATTGCCCTTCTCCGCAAAGCAGACCCCAGTCACAAGGCCGACATACCCAACACCGACGACGCATATATTCACCCGCGTAACCCTCCCAGGACGTTCGCGATTTCACGCCGGCCTACACGCCGACGCAAATACTTTATCACTTGAAAGAGACGTGTCAATGCGGAAGGAGGGCATCCCCAGGGCGAGGCGGCTCATTCTTGCATCTCAAACTTTTCAAAAATATTACATCCAAAGTGTTTCTACTACTGTCTACCGAATAAAAGGCGGGGGCTTTTCTTTTTCGCT
>JAIRNC010000069.1 GCA_031258255.1 Synergistaceae bacterium | reverse complement strand
GCCGACGCGCCGTTTATAAACTTCCTCTTCAAACTCATTGCTGACACTCCCTCCTAAAGGACAGGGGCTTCTCCAGATGAAGAAGCCCCTGTTTTTGCCGCGCCGTCAGAAATTAACGCCTGTCAGCGCGAAATTAATCAATCAATGCTTTTTGCGAAGGAGCGCTGCAGCGCCTGCCGCCGCGAGGAGACCGAAGAGGCCCGCGCCCGCGTCGCAGCCGCCGCCGCCGCTACCCTTATTGGACGTGCCGCCACCAGTGCTCTCGGAGTAGTCGAACGTGCGCGCGTTGCCGATCTGTACGCCGTCGGGATCAGTGACGGTGAGGCGGTACTGCACCTTCTCGAGGCCGGAAAAGGTCGCGCTGGCGTAGCCCTGCGCGTCGGCGGGCGCCGTTTTAGTGAGGGTGGTGGCTCCGCGGCCTGCCGCAATCGCAGTTACCGGCGAGAGGGTGAAGGTGACGTCCTTGTTTGCCACGGACGAATCGCGGACGCTGACCGTCAGGCTCAGGCTATCGTAGTCCGGGGTCGCCGTGACGGGATCCGTCGGGCCGGGCTGGCTGGGCTGCTCGGGATCTATGTTGTCCTTGATTATCAGGTACACCGCGTACTCGTGCTCGCCAAGGTACGCCTCGATCTGGCTGCGCTGCAGACTGGTCTCCTGCCCGGATTTGGAGGAGTCTACGAATGCGAGGTCGATCTTCACGAGGTCTTCCGTAGCGCCGGTGCTGCCCTCGCGGGTCAGGTGCAGCGAGTTCCAGTCGGTCGAGTCAACCGCCTCGAAGAGCTTGACGTACTTGCCACCCGGCAGTGTCCCGACCTCTTTGAGGTCGATCTGGAAGACGAGGCGGTTTTCCCGGCTCGTCGTCGCGTTCCTGCCGAGGTTGTTCGTGAACGTGGCGACGCTCAGCACGGCGTCCGACGTCTGCGCGTCCCCTAGCGCGTCCTTGAGGTCGGACGCGCGCAGCACCACGCGGAGACGCGAGTCGTCCAGGGTCACCAGGTCGAGGGACTTGCTGAAGTCGTTTGCGTCTTTGCCGAACGAGAGGACGGCGCTGTTCGACAAGCCATTGCCTGGGTCAAACACGCTGACACGGGCAAAGCCGCTCTCCGGCGTCTTTTCGAGGTGCAGGGTGCCGCGCTCTATATCCACGCGCGTCGGGTTAGTCAAAGTACCGGCGAAGCCATATTTGTCGGAGAACGCCACAGTGCCCGCCATGTAGCGCGGGGCGAGATGTGAATAAGCGGCGGAAGTATTTCCCGTTAACGTGCTGAAGTCGTTGTTGATGACGAGGTTGACGACCCCGAGTCCGGCCCCGGCTGTCCCGTTCACTGTAACGTCGCTGTAGGAGACCGTGTCGTTGCGGTTAGCCGACAGATTGGCCGCAATGCCGCTCCCCCTGGAGTCCGTGATGACCGGCTTGTCGACTGGGAACGTGCCGTCCGCGTGTAGTGTCGCCATAGCGCCGCCCACGAAATCCCTGTAGCCAGCCGCGGACGTTCCGACTCTGATCGTATCGGGGCCCACGCTGCCAGCGCCGGCGATGGAGAGGATGCCGTCCGCTATGGTCGTGTCGCCGCTGGTGATATTGTTCTCGTCGTTGCCGAGGGCTATGACCTGGTCAGCAATGCCTATGTCGACGACGAGATCCATCGGACCCGTGAGGAGTCCGGCGAAGTACGACGTCTCTTCGCTGGGTGATGCCGCGAAAGCGTCCGCGCCGTTGGACTGGAACGTGATCTGCGGGTATCTCCTCGTGCTGCCGGCGGCGTTCCACGCCCGAGTGGCGAACGTAGCGGTCTCCGCGCCGGCGAAGTCGCCGAAGAACTGGTCGCGGTTCGTGGTGAACGACGCGCCCTCGCCTATGCCGAGGTAGTTGTTGTACTCAACCCTCCACGTGACAGGGCCGGGCCACGCGCCTACCTGCTGGAAATTCCACTTCGCCGACTGCGCGGGATCCGGCACTAAAGCGGCGCCTCCGCGGTTGCGGTACTCGAAGCCGAACGGCGCCACGTAAGGATCGGTGGTATCCACAAGTACCTCTATCGCGCCCTCGCGTATCTCCGTGCCTCCAGTGTGGATCGCGCCGCTCATCGTAGCGTTAGCGACTCCGCCTAAGATGGTGCCGTTATCAAGTATAGTCGCGGGAGCAGCGTGCCCGGTGAGGGACAGAGTCCCGGTTCCCGTCTTCACGAGTCTTGCGCCCCTGATTCGGTCATGCGTCGTCTCGGGAGCATACAGGCGAGCAGCAACCGGCGTTGTAGTCCCATAGCCAGCTCCTGCGAAGACAAAGGCCGAAATATCAGCGGCGTTAGCCCCGTTTCCAGGCGTTTGATCCCATTCCGTGTACCCGGTAACGCTCTCGCCGATCATACTGCCTATTTCAAACTTCTTTGAGCCGTGGACGTTGATAAATACCTCACCGGGCGTCCTGGCAACGGCAGAGGTATCAACCGTCACTCCGACTACATGAGTTGTGGGATCCTCTAGATCACTTGCTTCTATATTGCGCCTCAAAATAAGGCGCTGCTGGTTTGTGGTCGCGTTCACAGGCACGAACGTGCCACCATAGGGGTTCTTCGAGAGCGACACGTCGGCGTCGAAGATGTCGAGCGTCGCGCCCTCCAGCACCTGGACGTGGCCCAAGCCGAGCGAGTTGGTGTGCGCGACCTTCAAGGTGCCGCCCCTGAGGAACGTGCCGCCGGTGTAGTTGTTGAATTCCGCGGCAGTCGTCGTCGGCGCGTTGCCGTTTGCGGCATAAATGGTGGTCGTGCCCTCGCCGTCAAGGCGGAGATAACCAAGCAAATTATTGCCACCAAATAAGGCTGCGTGGTCTGCGGTTCCTATAAAGTTTTTGTTCGCCGTGGTGCCGGCTGGGCGGATTATGAACGACTGGCCCGCCCCAACCTCGATCACGTTGAGGCCAGGATACTCGTCATTGTACGCGTCATATCCGAGCGCGGCAAATTCGTCTAACTGACCTGCGACATGAGCTGCTTTGTCACTAATCGCTTGTCCATCACCAACTATGCCAGCTGTCAGCGACGCGTTCGGAAGCCTTACCATGTCCCTCCAGGTCACTTCCGTCCCTGAGAACGAAAAAGGCGCGACAAACTCCGCCGTCGTTTTCGACGTCCCGGCGGCGTTTTTCCCATAAGCGTTAGCGATTAACGCGCCCCCGCCACCTGATACGTCGAAATTAGCGGTGTCTTCCGCGTCGGTGGTCGTGGCGATTGTGTGGTCGCTCACGCCAAGGGCCCATGCCACGCCGAACATCGCGAAGAGCGCGACTGCCGTCATGGCATACAACCTAAACTTCTTATTACTCATTCATGTTCCCCCTTCCAACTTGCGCGGCATCCCATGCTCCGCGCGCGCATCCCCGGCCTAATCAAAAAAGCCAGGCTCACCAGAAACTCTTGCCGCGACGTTATCCAGTATGACCCGCAACCACCCCCCGCTTCCCGTTCCTCAGTAGTAACAACGGCCCGTTGTCAGGAAAAAGGAGGGGTGCGATGCGTCAGGGCGTCGTGTGGGGCGCGTGGGACAAGCGGCTTGGAGACGAGCCGGACTGGGGTCTGGCGGCGCGCATTGGGTGTTCAGAGGAGACGGTGGCAGCCAGGCGCAGGGCGCTCGGCGTACGGGCCTTCCAGCAGAGTCCCGTCGACTGGGCGGAGTGGGACAGGCGCCTGGGGAAGGGCGCCGACGAGGGCGTGGCGCGGGAGGTCGGGTGCTCCGCGGCCACGGTGCGGAAGCGGCGCAGGGATCTTGGTATAGGCGGACGCGGCGGCGGCAGGCCGCGCAGGATCGACTGGGCGGCGTGGGACGGCCTCCTTGGGACGGCGCCGGACACGGAGGTGGCGAGGACGATAGGCTGCTCCGTCCGCCCCGTCGAGAAGCGCCGCGCGCGTCTGCGCGTGCGGGCCTTCCAGAGCCACGCGCGGATAGACTGGGCGAGGTGGGACAGCGTGCTTGGCATGTCCCGCGACCAGGATGCGGCGGAAATCATAGGCTGCTCTCAAGCGGCGGTAGAGAGTAGACGCAGACGTTTGGCGCGTCTTCGCCGACACTGCTTCACGCTTGCCTCGCTCGCCGTCCTCAGCGTACCGTAAGTACGCTTCCGGGTGCTCGTTCGGCAATCGCTTGCATTGGCGACGAATACGCGCCAAACGCCTTGTTCGGCAATACCTCGCATTGGCGACGGGGGCGGGGCGGGGGGCATTTTTCGGGTTGCCGTTGCGAAGCAGTGCGACACGAAAAATGACACCCGTCCCGGTCCCGCCGCGAGCCGGTACGTTTCCGCGCCAGACTCGCGTCATTTTTGCGACATATAAGGCATTGTGTTATATAGTTGTGTATGTATAATGAGACGCGGCAGTCGAAAGTGTAACAACCAACAGCATCGTCAAAAATTCCAGCGGTCGCTCAAAAATTCCTGACAACGGGCCGTAGTCACTATAATGCCCTTGAACGCTTGCCACTGCTGCATCCGTTTTTTGGGGCATTTTTCGTTATACGGTATATTATACGGTAAAACATCCGCTTGCAAGCCCTTTTTCGAGTTTTTCAGGCCATTTTTGGGTTACTAAAGGCACACCGTTAAGGCAGTCCCCGACTGCCTTAAGCGCCCGAGACCGTATAACGCCCCAGTAGTAAGATGCACGGCGCGATCGTTATACGGTATATTATACGGTCATGCATCGCAGGACCGCACGGAGACAGGGATTTTGAGCCGGTGACATTTCCGCGACAGACGCCCGTAAAACGAGTAAATGTCGTAAATGTCGTCGCCCTGCCTTGCGACGATAACATATATCATTATGGCAATTTTACCGTTAAGATACTGTCATCTGTTGGGGGGTATGGCAAATGGAAGAAACGGGAAATATTTTCAAGATGCTGGAACATGGCTTCAGGGTCCAGGAGGAGCTTACGGAGAAATGGCATGTGAAGGAGTGCGATATGGGGGCGGAATATGAAAAAATCATGGCGAAACATGATAATGACCTATTGGATGTAATCGCCGCCCAGCACTTCATGAACTACTCGCTCTGGCATATCGAGGACACGGCGAGGAGGCTCGACGTGCCGCCGGAGGTGATCGCGGACTGCAAGCACAAAATAGACGCCTTCAACCAGAAACGCAACAATCTGATCGAGAAGATCGACGAGGCTCTGACTGGTGCCATAGCGCCTTTGCTCCCGCAGGGGGCGCAGGAAAAATATAACACCGAAACGCTCGGCATGGCGATAGACCGCACGTCGATAATCGCGCTTAAAATCTACCACATGCGCGAACAGGCATCGAGGGCCGATGCCAGCCAGGAACACAGGGACAGATGCGCGGAGAAGCTGTCCCAGCTGACGGAACAGAGGGAGCGGCTGAAGCGGTCCATTTTCGACCTGCTGGACGATTATTTCGTGGGCAGGAAGGCGATCAAACCGTATTTCCAGCACAAAATGTACAACGACAGGAGCCTGAACCCGGAGCTTTACGGCGCCAAGGCGCGCTAAGGCAGTCGGAGCGCGCCCTCAGATGACGGGAGGGCATGAACCGTTATGGCGCCCCCGCCCTATAATCATGTATAATCATTGCAAAAGGAGGGCTGGGCAGATATGGGCAATTTAACGTCAAGGGTGTTGGAAAAGCTCTCCCGTATGGCGCAGGACGGCAGCCCAAAGGGGAGGGCAACCGACGGGAAGCTGGATCTGTTCGGGCTGGACAAGCTCGTATTCCTGGACATACCCCACAGCAAGCTGGAGGAAATAGCGCGGGAGATAGGGGTCCCGCAGCACGAGCTCGCGCTGGATCTCTGGCAGGACAACAGCTACGAGGCGAAGCTGCTCTCCTGCATGTTCAGCGAGCCGTCCGAAATTACGGAGTCCCAGGCAGACGAGATAGCGCGCCGCATGGACTCATGGGTCATCTGCGAATACTGCTGCTCCAGGCTTCTCTGGAAGCTGCCGTTCGCGCCGCGAAAGGCGCTGGAGTGGGCTGACTCCCCGGACGACAGTGAGTCCTGCCTGGGGTTCACCCTGATCGCCGCGCTTGCCGCCAAGATGCCGGACGGCGCTGACGATGCTTTCGGTTTTTTTGACTACGCGCTGTTCCAGGCCCGCAAGGGCGCTTCCCGCAGCGACTTGAACGTGCGCAGGGCCATAACCTACGCGCTGGGCACGATCGGCCTCAGGGGGAAGGACTGGCTCGACGCAGCGATAGAGACGGCGGACGAGATAGGCGCCCAGCCCTGCCGAGCCTCAAGATGGGTGGCGTCACAGTCGCTGGCGGGGCTTAAAAGCACGAAGGCGGCAAAAAAAACCAAAGGCGTCGCTGGCTGAATGGCAAAGAAAGCTGTGTCAAATAACAGTTGGCTCGGTATTTTTAAGATGATGGGGATGGTTTTAAATCCAAAGACCGCAGAAAAACGCGTGAGACCCCTTTTTTCCCCGCCCGTCCTGCTATTGTCCCTGACAGCGTTTCTGGTTTTCGCCGCAATCTGCGCCAAGGCATCCTTCGCGGCGGGCGACGTCTTGGATGACCCGTTCTCACGGCTCGTCCAGATAGAGCGGAGAATTTCGCCGGACGCGACGAACATGACGCCGCACTTGGCGATAATCAGGGAACACGCCGACCCGTCCATCCCCCCGGACGTATGGGTGCCTGGCGAGCTTTTGACGCAGATGAAGGTTCCTGTGCGGCTGGACGAGGAGAAAGGCACGTATGCCATACGAGTGGACAAGCCCGCCATGACCCTTGACGTCCCGGCGCTCCTGGATCTCGCGCCGGCCGCGCTCGACCTGCGCTTCAGGGCCAAGAGCGACGACGGCAGGCTGTACGTCAACCTGACCGGGCTTGAGAGGGTTACTGGCCTCGCTTACGCGTTCACGCCCGAGGACGTGCTCACGGTCGGGACGCTGCGCCTTATGTCCGCTCATTCAGGACAGGTCACAAGGCAGCCGCGCCCGTCTGCGCCCGGCGGGCATTTCAACCTGGTGTGGGATCATGTGGCGGGTGACAACGCCGACCTCTCCGCAGAGGAAACGCTATCTGCTGTCAGCGTCATCTCGCCCACGTGGTTTGCCCTGATGGACGAGTCCGGGCGCGTGAGCAACAGGGCGGACGTTTCATATGTGGAGGCCGCACACGCGAAGGGTTACCAAGTATGGGGGCTCGTGTCGAACGGCTTCAACAAGGAACGGACAAGAAAGCTGTTGGCGGACCGCAAGGGGCAGGACACGTTCATCGCCAATATGCTTGCCCACGCCGAAATCTACGGGTTGGACGGCATCAACATAGATTTCGAGAGCGTTGACAACGACGACGCGTCACGGCTCACCGCGTTCGTCAGGCGCTTCGCTCAGGCGGGGAGGAGCCAAGGCCTCCTCTTCTCCATAGACGTGACGGTCCCCTCCAAATGGTCGTCCTGCTACGAGCGCGGCAAACTCTCGGAAATAGTGGACTACATGGCCGTGATGACATACGACGAGCACTGGCGCTCCTCTCCCCGCGCCGGCTCCACCGCGTCGCTTCCGTGGGTGAGCGCCGGGCTGGACAGGACGCTCGCGCAGGTGCCGCCCCACAAGCTGCTCCTGGGCGTGCCGTTCTACACGAGGGAGTGGCAGGAGACCAAGGGCAAAAACGGCAAAGCATCGCTCAAGTCCCGCGCCCTCTCCATGGCGTCCGTGGACAGCGTGATCGCCGAAACAGGCGCGCAAAAGCGGTGGCTAGCGGACAAGGGGCAAAATTACGTCGAGTATTCGAAAGACGGCGCCAGGTTCAGGATATGGGTCGAGGACGAGAGCTCCATGGCGCTCCGTCTCGAACTGGCGAAAAAGCGCGGCTTGGCCGGCGCGGCCTTCTGGAGAAAGGGGTTCGAGACTCCGGAGATATGGAGAACCATCGAGGGCGCCGCGAGATAGGTCGCAGTGGGGGTATGCTGATCTAAAATCTCGCATATCGGAAGCGGGGGGAAGGATTTTTTGGGCAGCAGGAAGGAACGCGCCTTGCCGAAAAAGACGGCGAGGCAGATAGGTAGCGCTATAGCTGAGTTTTCGATGATCCATGAGGGCGACAGGGTAGCTGTCGGCCTGTCCGGCGGGAAGGACAGCGCCTTTCTGCTGTTCTCGCTCTGCACTGTCAGGGACAAAAGCCCGGTAAAGTTCACGATAGAGGCCATAACGCTCGACCCGACGGACGGACGGCGCGACACGTCGCCGCTGGAGCGGTTCACAGAGTCCTTGGGCGTCGCCCACAGGATCATACGATACCCCGTCTTCGAGATCCTGGAAAAATCCCAGACCCCTTCGCCTTGCAGCCTGTGCGCTAACCTGCGGCGCGGCATCCTGGCGTCGGCGTCAGCCGAAGGCGGGTTCGCCTCCTTGGCCCTGGGGCACCACAGGGACGACGTCATCGAGACCGTCTTCCTGAATCTCATGTACGAGGGGCGCTTCCGCTCCTTTCACCCGAACGCGCTGATGAGCCGAACCGGCGTGAGGGTCATCAGGCCGCTGGTGTTCGTGCCGGAGGCCGACATTAGGGAAGAGGCGGAGAAGCGGGGCTTCCCCATCGTCAACTTCTGCTGCGGGCACGAGTCGTCGTCCATGAGGGCCTACGTGAAGGTGACGCTGCGTAGGCTGTCCAGAAAAGCCCCTAACCTTGCATCGAGCGTTTTGCACGCCCTGAAAAGCGTCAAAAGCGAGGACGCCTGGGAGGCTGGCTCACGCAGTACGCTGACTTGCGATTGAAATAAAACGGGTATCGGGATAAGATTATGCGGCTTGCGCAACGCGCGGCAGGCCGATAAAAACACAGGGAGGAATATATTAGATGTCATCTTTCACCGACGCGATGGAAGCTTCGATAGAGGAAGCAGACTCGGAGATCAGCGGCCTTATCAGGGAAGAGCTGGTCAGGCAGAGGACTCAGGTCGAGCTGATCGCCTCTGAGAACTTCGTGCCTGCGGCGATTTTGGAGGCCATGGGATCCGTCCTCACTAACAAGTACGCTGAGGGGTACCCCCACAAGAAATACTACGGAGGGTGCGAGTTCGTCGAGCGGATCGAGGAGATCGCCATAGAGCGGGCGAAGGCCCTCTTCGGGGCTGACCACGCCAACGT
This sequence comes from Synergistaceae bacterium, assembly GCA_031258255.1. Lineage (GTDB taxonomy): Bacteria > Synergistota > Synergistia > Synergistales > Synergistaceae > JAIRNC01. The sequence goes on along the minus strand of JAIRNC010000069.1, from coordinate 13,862 downwards.
CCAGCCCCATTCGGGAAGCACGGCGAACCAGGCGGCGTATTTCGCCGTCATGTCGCCTGGGGACACAATGCTCTCCATGCGGCTCGACCACGGCGGACACCTCTCTCACGGGCATCCGATCAACTTCACTGGCAAGATGTACAACATAGTGGCATACGGCGTAAACGAGGAGACGGAGACCATCGATTACGACGAGGTGGCGCGTCTCGCGCGCGAAAGCCGCCCCAAGGTCATCGTCGCGGGCGCGAGCGCCTACCCGAGGGCCATAGATTTCAAACGCTTCCGCGAGATAGCGGACGAGACGGGCGCGATCCTGGTGACTGACATGGCGCACATCGCAGGCCTGGTGGCCGGCGGCGCTCACGCTAACCCCACGCAGTACTCGGACTTCGTGACGTCGACCACCCACAAGACGCTGCGCGGCCCGCGCGGCGCGTTCGTCCTGTGCAGGGAGGCTTTCGCCAAGGAGCTGGACAAGACCGTATTCCCCGGCATCCAGGGCGGGCCGCTCCTGCCGGCCGTAGCTGGCAAGGCCATCTGCTTCAAGCTGGCGTCCGGGCCGTCGTTCAAGGAGTACGCGAGCCAGGTGGTGAGGAACGCCTCCGCGCTCGCCGCTGGCTTGAAAGAGCGTGGCTTTCGCCTGGTCTCGGGCGGCACGGACAATCACATGATGCTGGTGGACCTCCGGCCGAAGGGGCTCACCGGCAAGCTGGCGGAGCGTCTGCTCCACGAGGCCGGCATCACCTCCAATAAGAACGCCATACCATCCGACCCGGAGAAGCCGATGGTGACGAGCGGCCTACGCTTCGGCACGGCCGCCGTAACCACGCGCGGCATGGCGGAAAGAGAGATGGCCATGATCGCCGACGCGATAAACGACGTGCTCTCCGCGCCGGATGACGAGGCTCTCCGGCGCTCGACGCGCTCGAAGATGACAGACCTCTGCCGAGCGTTCCCGCTGTACGGGAAGCTATGACGGAAGGCAAGCGCTGGGCCTTTGACCTTGACTTCGACGCCTGGGCCGGGTTTTTCGCAAGCCTGGGCCAGCCGTCCTACCGTGCCGGCCAGATATGCGCATGGATGTGGAAGCGGAGGGTTTGGGACCCCGAGGGCATGACGGATTTTGGCAAGGAGCTCCGCGTAGCCCTGGCGGACTCGATTGACTTCTCCCCTCCAGAGATCGTCCGTTCGGAGAGGGCGAAGGACGGGACGAGGAAGTTCCTGATGGAGATGCGCGACGGCGCGCGCGTGGAGACCGCGCTCATAAAGCAGGGCGACAGGCTCACGGCTTGCCTCTCCACGCAAGCTGGCTGCCCTATCGGTTGCCCGTTCTGCGCCACCGGCGCCTCCGGCTTCGAGAGGAGCCTCACCCCCGGCGAGATCGCCTCGCAGCTCGCCGCTATGGAGAGATCTGTGGCTGGCGACATACAGAGCGTCGTCCTGATGGGCATGGGCGAGCCGTTCCTGAACACGGAGGCCGTGCTGGATGCCATCAGGATGCTCAACCACCCCAAGATGCGCGGCTTGGGCGTGAGGCACTTCACGGTATCGACGGCTGGGATAATACCGGGCATAGAGGCGCTGGCCGCCTCCGGCCTTGGCGTCAGGCTAGCTGTATCGCTCCACGCGCCGGACGACGAGCTGCGGGACGAGCTGGTCCCGTGCAACACGTCCTATCCGCTCAAGGAGCTAGTGGCGGCGATGAAGGACTACCAGGAAAAGACGGGCGACCGCCTGACGATCGAATACGCGCTCTTCAAAAAGAAGAACGACACGCTGGAACACGCGCGAAAGCTGGTGAGGCTGCTGCACGGCATCCACGCCTACGTAAACCTCATCCCCGCGAACGATAATCTGAACGGCTACGAGCGCAGCGCCGCCAGCGACACGCTACGGTTCCAGAGCGTCTTGAAGTCGGCCGGTTTCGAGACGGAGATACGCGCCGAACACGGGGGCGACATCAGCGCAGCCTGCGGTCAGTTGAAGGGGCGCGAGCCACAGCCCTGCGGCAACCCCAGGCCATCCCAGGTTGAGGCCAAAGGCCCGAAGGTCGATGGGTCAAAGCCGCCCATGGCAACGTCAGGGCATCGCAAGGCACGGCCTACGAGCCACGAATCGGCGGCAAAGTCAAAGAAGAAACAGCATATCCCAAGGCGTGGCGGCAAAAAGGGTTAAATGCCTGATTTTGCCAGGTTGACGAGTCTGGTATACTTCTGTCGCGTTAAAATTTTTTCGGGGGGAATCAAGGATGAAGAGTGTCAAGGGCACCAAGACGGCGGTCAACCTGATGAAGGCTTTCGCGGGAGAGTCTCAGGCGCGCAACCGCTACACGTACTACGCGTCAGTCGCGGGACGCGAGGGCTTCAAGCAGGTCGAGTTCATATTCACGGAGACAGCTGACCAGGAGAAGGAGCACGCCAAGCGGCTCTTTCGGTTCATGGACGGCCCCGGCGAGGTCGAAATCACAGCGTCGTTCCCCGCAGGGCCGGAGCGCGGCACTCTCGAAAACTTGAAGGATGCCGCCGCCGGCGAGCACCACGAGTACTCCAGCATGTACCCAGAATTCGCCCAGACCGCCCAGGATGAGGGCTTCCCTGAGATAGCGGCGGCGATGAGGGCCATCGCGGTCGCGGAGAAATTTCATGAGGAGCGCTACCTGGGACTGGCGAAGAACATAGCCGAGGGCAAGGTCTTCAAGAAGGACACGAAGATCAAATGGCGCTGCCGCAACTGCGGCTACACGGTAGAAACTGCCGAAGCGCCGAACAAATGCCCGGCCTGCGACCACCCGCAAGCCCATTTCGAAATGCTCGCCATCAACTGGTGACGCCGGTTTCGGGAGAAGCCTGAATGGCAATTGCGCATATATTCAGCTATGTTTGCTAGGATTGACAATGGCGGCGTTTGTGGTAGTATTGCCGTTATTTTGATCATAGTAGGTGGCTGGAATGACAAAGGATGAACTAGAGACGCTCCTCGTGAGGGGGGCATTTGACTCGGAAGAGGCGTGCGGCGCGCTGGTGCCGCCGATTTTTCAGGCTGTCACTTTCCGTCAGCCGGAGATAGGCGTAGAGATCCCGTTCGACTACAGCCGCGCCGCAAACCCCACCCGCTCCGTGCTGGAGCGTCAGATCGCCCTCCTGGAAGAGGGGTGCGCGGGGTTCGCGTTTGCCTCCGGGATGGCCGCGATAACGGCTGTTTTCTTCCTGTTCGACGAGGGGGGCGAGATACTTGTCCCCCTTGACCTGTACGGTGGCACGTACAGGCTCCTCGACGTGTATTTCAAGAAATTCGGCATATCCTGGCGGATCGTTGACACCACGGACGCGGCGTCGCTCGAAAGGGAGTTTTCACCTGAAACCAGGGCGATCCTGCTGGAGACGCCGACTAACCCGCTCTTGCGGGTGAGCGATATCGCTGAGGTCTCACGCGTCGCGCACAGGCACGGCGCGCTCGTCATAGCTGACAACACGTTCCTGTCGCCGTACTTCCAGCGCCCGCTGCCGTTGGGCGCGGACATAGTGGTGCACAGCGCCACGAAGTACCTGGGCGGTCACAACGACGTGCTGGCAGGGCTCGTGGCGATGAAGGACGAAGCGCTGGCCGAACGCTTTTCTGAGGTGCAGAAGGCCACTGGCGGGGTACTGGCGCCGTTCGATTCGTATCTGTTGCTTCGGGGGATCAAGACCCTGGGTCTCCGCATGGAGAGGGAGACGGAAAACGCGACCGCCATAGCCAGATGGCTCTCGGGGCGCCGAGGCGTCGAAAGGGTATACTACCCTGGGCTGGAGAGCGACCCTGGACACGAAGTTTTGAAGAAACAGGCGACGGGGGCTGGCGCGCTCCTGTCATTCGAGCTCAGCCCCGCCCATTCTATCAAGGAGTTTTTCATGTCGCTTAAGATAATAACGCCGGCGGAGAGCCTGGGCGCGGTCGAGTCGCTGGCCTGTCACCCCGCCACGATGTCTCACGCCTCCGTCCCGCCTGAGATGAGGGCTCGGATGGGCATATCCGACAGGCTCGTCCGCCTCGCCATCGGCATAGAGGGGCAAGATTCCCTGATAGCCGACCTGGACAGGGCGTTCGCGGCTTCGGCGTTATAGATCCTTTATTTAAACAGCGGTTCCTAATATCCCTGCCGCTGCCGCCGCCTCGCCCAGGGCGGCGTAGAATGCCTTCACGTCGATGGGTTTTGTGAGGTGCTTGCCCATGCCCAGGGCCAGGCAGCGATCCCTTTCCTCTGGGAAGGCGTGGGCAGTAAGCGCGTATATCGGTATGTCCCTGTACTCCGGAGCAGCCTTTATGATCTTTGTAGCCTCGTAGCCGTCCATCACCGGCATCTGCAAGTCCATCAGTATTAGGTCGAACGGCTTTCCGCCGTCGGATCCGGCACGGGAGGCGGCAAGTTTGTCCAGCGCCTCTTTGCCGTTCTCCGCCGTTGTGACCGCCGCGCCGACGGCATTGAGCAGCTCCCCGGCTATCATGGCGTTGATCTCGTTGTCCTCCACCAGCAAAACGCGCATCCCCTCCAGCTTGAGCCCCTCTCTCTTGGCTGGCTCGTCATGTTCCGGGGCGAGGCCGTCCGTCTCGAACTTACAGGAGAAGCTGAACTTAGTCCCCTTGCCCTCCTCGCTTGCGACCGAAATCTCCCCGCCCATCAGCTCAACCATCTGGCGCGTGATTGAAAGCCCTATGCCTGTCCCGCCGTATTTACGCGTCGAAGAGTTGTCTGCCTGGTTGAAGGCGGCGAAGATGCCTTCAATTTGATCAGGCCTCATGCCAATGCCCGTGTCCTCCACGGCGAAGTCAACGGTCACGCTGCTACCGTCGAGCTTTGAAACTGTGGCGCTGACGGTGACGGATCCCTTTTCTGTGAACTTGTAGGCGTTGTCGACGAGATTGATGAAGACCTGTTGCAGCCGCAGGGGGTCGCCCTTGACCTGCCGGGGCAGCGCGGGGTCGATCTTAAGACGGAGGGCGATGTCAGATCCCTCGTTCCGCTCCTGGAAGAACACCGAAAGGTCGTCGAACATCTTCTTTATGTCGAAGGGAACGCACTGCAGTTTAATGTCGCCCGCCTCGATTTTCGTGAAGTCGAGGATATCGTTGATGAGCCCCTGGAGCGCCGTAGAAGCGCGGTACATCTTCTCGGTGTAATCCTTCTGGCGGTCGTCCATGGGGGTCTTGAGCAGAAGGGTCGTGAGGCCGGTCAGGGCGTTCAGCGGCGTGCGCACCTCATGGCTGATGTTCGCCAGGAAGAGGCTTTTGGCCTTGTTGGCCGCCATCGCCTCGGACATGGCGTGCTTCAGATCGAGGAGCGTCCTCACTCGTGCGAGCAGTTCGTCCTTGTCGAACGGTTTTTGGACATAATCGTTAGCGCCGGACTGGAAGCCCAGGACGATGTCCCGCCGCTGGTTTTTCGCCGTCAGCATCAATATAGGCAGATCGAACAGCGTGTGGTTCTCCCGCAGACGCCGGCAGACCTCGTACCCCGACATTTTGGGCATCATGACGTCCAGGAGCACCAGGTCGAAGTCATCGTGGCTTGCCACCATCTCCAGGGCCTCCGCGCCGCTGTATGCTTTGAACACGGAGTAATTTTGCATCGACAGGAGATTGGACAGGACCTGTATATTCACGGGCTCGTCGTCGACTATGAGGATCCTGCTCCCGTCATGGGCGCTGTCTGAGTCCTCCTCTTGTTCTATTGCGAGGCCCTCTTCCTCGAACCTTTCAGCGTCTATGGCAGTCTGCGGCATTTCTGCCGTGGCGATGTCATCGGCAGCGGCGTTTTTTGCGACAGGCACCGTGAAGGTGAAAACAGAGCCCTTCCCTGGCTGTGATTTGACGTCGATAGTGCCTCCGTGCAATTCTACGAGCTTTTTTGTTATTGACAGGCCGAGCCCTGTCCCGCCATATTCTCTTGATACGGAGCCGTCAGCCTGCTCGAACGATTCAAAGATCCTGTCAAACTTATCCTCGGAAATGCCTATCCCCGTATCCTCGATCGAGACAGATATCATGTCGTCCCCTGCTTTGGCGGACACCCTGACCTGCCCATGTTCGGTAAATTTAACTGCGTTTCCGATGAGGTTGTGCAATATCTGCTGAATCCTGTTCTCGTCGGCGCTTATGGCCGGGAGCGAGCCGTCGACGTCGTTTACGAGCGCGAGATCCTTTCCTTTGATGAGCGGCTTTAACAGGATGATCGCGACATCCGCCATCGTTTTCAGGTCTACCGGCCTTATATTCAGCGCTATCTCCTTGTTTTTCAGCTTTGTGAAATCCAGTATGTCGTTGATCAGGTTTGCGAGCCGTTTCCCGCTGCTCGAAACGATGGCCAGGTTGTACTTCTGATCTTTGGTGAGCGAGCCTGTCGCGCCGTCTATCATGGACTCGACGATGCCGATGATCCCGTTGATCGGCGTCCTGAGTTCGTGGGACGTATTGGCCAGGAACTCGTCTTTCATGTCGTTCAGCCTGTTCAGGTATACGTTCTTCTCCTCAAGTGTCTTTGCGTATCCCTGCATCTCCTTGATCAGGTTGTTGATCTTTCTAGCCATGAAGACGAAAGCCCTTGACAGGGCGCCGATCTCGTCGTTGCCCTCGATGACGGGCGCCGCTACGTTGAAATTGCCCTCGCCCATGAGCTTTGCGGCGTTCGAGAGGACTAAGATCGGGCGCGTGATGTTCCTCGCGATTATGTGGAGAATGAGCGCGATTATGCATATCGCGGCCAGCGACACCATGACGACGAAATTCCTGATGCCGCTCGCGTTGTCCAGCACCTTCGCCATGGGTATGCTCACGGCTACCGACCAGGGCGTAGTCACTTCGCTGAACTGGACAGGCATGTATACCGTGTAAAACGCCTTGTCGCTTGAGATGTACATCTCCCCGTTTTTGATAGCGTCCTTGGCCTCGGCGGCGGTGCGCAGCCTGTCCGGGTCTGCCTGGAGGATGGCCGTGGCGATCTCCGGGGTCATCTGGGAAAGGCCGAGCCTTGTTTTGTCCTGATCCTTCGCGAATGCCGCCAACGAGTCCATAAATTCCCGGCCGTCCACCTCAGGGTTCTGCTCCATGTACTGGCTTGCGTATCTGACGGCATCGCCCGCCTTGCCGGGATCCAGCGTCAGCATCTCGTAGGCGAGCGATTCCGCCAGATCCTCTCCCAGGTGCGCTTTATCGGGTGCCGCGACGATGACGCCGGCGTTTGACAGTATCTTCGCCAGCCCGTCCTGCCCGTGGGGGTCAACCTTCGAGACCATCTCCTGCAGCTTGTCGAGTACGAAGTCGGAGGACATGATCCCTATGAACTCGCCGTCCACTATGATGGGGAAGATCATGCTCGCCAGCATTACGGGGCGTCCCTGTATATGGTACGGGTACGGGTCCGTGACATACTCGCGCATCGTGTTCTTGGGGACGATGTACCAGTCCGCTATGTCGATGTCGTACAGCGGTTCGACGGCGATGATGTCGCCGAACTTGTTCCAGTAGGGGGCGTACCGTCCGGTTTCGTCGTAGGCCGGCGCCACTCCTGCGTACTCGCTGTCCTTCCCGTCCAGGGCGTTCGGTTCATAAGCTATGCAAAACGCGGTGACGTACTCCTTTTTCGACAGGGCGTTGCGCAGGATATCGTTCATGATGTCCCTGTCGGTGACGCCCCTGCCCTTCAACGACTCAAAGACCGAGGCCAGCGTCTCCGCCGTTATCCTTGCGCCCTGCAATTCGGCCCTTATCTCGTTTTTGTACTTGTCGGCTGTTTCCTGAGCCAGGTTGAACGCGTCCTTTTTCGCCATCTCGTAAGCCTTGTTGGAAACCACGAGCGTGAGCGTCAAAAATGACACGATGACGACGATTGAGACCAGCGAGAATATCTTTGACTGAAGGCTCAGATTCTTAAACACGATACCACCCCTAATCTTACGCTAAAATAAATCAACACACGTCTAAATAATTTCGATGTCGGCGTCCGGCATCATCTCTTCAATGGCGTCCTGAATCTGACCGCTCTGGCTGCGCAAGAAGGGCATCTTCCATCCCGTGGCGCCAGATTCTAACAGGAGCATTACCATGCCGCCCCTGTACGCGAACGTCACGCGCTTTACGTCCTTCCATGGGAGGACCCTGCGTACGACGCGCCCCCACGCGCGCGTCTCGCGAACCGCCCCCGCGTCAGACAGGTAGAGCCGGCGGCTGATCCCCGCGCCAATTACACAAATGAGACCCAAGGCAATGTGAGCATTATACATCAGCACGGCACCCAGCGCGACGGCAGCGGCTCGCGTCCACTTCGACATGTCCTTGACGGCGTCTGAATCACAGAGGACTTTCATATCAACCAGCGGTCAGGGGCATAAGGTTAAAAAATAGGGCGGCGGCCACCACTCGCCGCTCCGTGTCATATTGGTGTCCTGCCGAGCTCGAATCGTCATCCCCTCCAAGGAAGCCAGGCTTCAAAGCTCTGCAAGTGCGGATCGCGGAGCTTATACGCCCATATTATCTCAGGAAAGGGCGAACAAATCCACTGCCATGCGTCCAGCCCGCGGCCCGGATGTGGCCACAAAAAAATAATTTCGCAGTTTTTGAAACAGAAAACGCAGCTAATTTTTAAACATAATAGCGATGATAGTTTATTTATATGTAGATCTGGGAAGTTTCGATGGTTTTATAAAAAGATTATATTTTGCAATTATAATAAAATTTTACATAAATACCTTATTGCTGTCCGTAATTATCATTATTTTCCCAGAAAAACATGAAAATTATCCTTAATATAAATTTTTGAAATGACTTGACGTGAATTAAATTATCACTAAAATGTTTATATTGAGATTCAACTATTTTCCACGCAACAACATGTCGGAAAAGAGCATAAAGGTTAAAAAAGCGCGTTACTGAAATGATACTGGAGAGTATGGGGCTTTATACAAGCGTGAATTTCGGCGGCGAATCAGTTCAATCCATGGCCAACGTAACGACGTACAGGCAAGCGGAAAAAGGCAGGGGCAGCTGGCGACAGGAAGGGGGGGGAAATGCCGTTGCTGTAAGGGGTCACGCCAACGTAGGTGGCCCGTGCCCATTCGACATTGAGGAGGAGTGAAAGGATGAGCGGTGAAAGGAACGCAGCACAGATGGAGGGTGGCCGCGAGCCTACCCTGCTTGAAGCCATTGCGGTCATTGCGGTTGCGGCTGTCCTGGTGGCCATGTCTGTGAGGTATTGGGAGACGGACGTGCATATCGCCCTCGTGCTGTCAGCCACGGTGGCTGCCGCGGTGGCGCTCTTCGTGCTCAAGTTTCCGTGGAAGGTCATCGAGGAGGGGATGCTCGCGTCCATACTCATGGGCATGCAGGCGATCTTGATACTTTGTACGGTGGGGATGCTGATCGGCACCTGGCTTTTGAGCGGGGTAGTGCAGACCATGATCTACTACGGGCTGGCCATCCTCAACCCGAATATTTTCCTGATAGCGACGCTTCTGATATGCAGCATAGTGTCGCTCGCCACGGGGACTTCCTGGGGGACGGCGGGGACGGTCGGCATCGCGCTCATGGGGATCGCGGCGGGCCTGGGCGTCCCGGATCCGGTCGCGGCTGGTTTTATAATCTCAGGCGCTTACTTCGGGGATAAGATGTCCCCGCTCTCGGACACCACCAACCTCGCGCCCGCGATGGCGGGCACGGACATCTTCCAGCACATAAGGGCGATGGCCTGGACGACGATCCCTTCCTACTCGGCAGTCATCGTAATCGCCGGCGTCATGGGCATGGGATACTCGTCCAATGCGTTCGACACTGAAAAGGTGCGGGCGATCCAGGACCTGATGAAAGTGGAGTTCTTCATCTCCCCGCTCGGGCTCATACCGCCGATCCTGGTCATCGGCCTGGCGGCCTGCGGCAAGCCCGCGCTGCCCAGCATTTTCAGCGGCGCCTTGGCTGGCATCGCCTTCGGCCTTTTCCAGGGGGCGTCGTTCGGGACGATCCTGGACGTGATGCAGAATGGCTATACGCCGGATCTCCCAGCGAGGCTGGCGGATCTTTCGGAGAACGTGCCGGAGCTATTGAAATTGATGGCTGAAAACGGCCTCTCGTCATTCTCGACGGAATCCATCACAAACGCTGCCGCCGTGCTGAAAGAGCTGCTGGCGCGCGGCGGCCTCCAGTCCATGATGTGGACGAACTCCCTCATAATCTGCGCGCTCGTGTTTGGCGGCGTTCTGGATAGGTGCGGTTTCCTCCAGTCCATCCTCAGGGCCATGATGAGCAGGGTGCGGACCGTGGGCGGGTACATCTTTGCCGTTTCGGCCGCATGTCTTTTTACCAACATGGTCGCTTCGGATCAGTACATAGCGCTCGTCCTGCCGGGGCGCATGTTCAAGTCGGCCTTTGACAAAAAGGGGCTCCACCCTCGTATGCTGTCGCGGGTGCTGGAGGACACCGGGACCATAACTAGCGCCATAGTCCCCTGGAATACGTGCGGCGCCTATCAGAGCAACACGCTGGGGGTGCCGACGCTTCAGTACCTCCCATACGCCTTCTTCAACTATCTCAACCCGATAGTGGGCATAGTCATGGCCTACATGGGCATAGGCATAGCGTGGAGGGGGAAGGACGGCGAGCCAGTGATAGCGAAGACGAGGCCCGCGGGCCTGTAGACGCCTTTATCGTCCCGGCCCTGGCTGGGCCGGGATCGCTCTTTAGCGAGTTAGCCGCCCTCACTGGGCGGCTTTTCCTTGTGCGGCCCTTATGACGAGCTTCCGTTGCTTGCCGGCGAACGACACGCCAGGGACTGCCTTGAAGCGGACGCGGCAGTCCTCCGAGGGGGGCAGGCCCTCTATTTTCCACGTCGGGCAGTCCGTCCAGTAAACCCCGCCGTCCGTGCTGTACTCCATGGCCATGGATACCCCTAGTATCATGCCGTCGCAGGCGCCTGGCTCTGTCTCGCCGAACGCGAACACCCAGGGCGCGCGCTTGCGCTTCGGTATCTTTATTACCTGTGGCTCGCTGTTCAGGCTCTTCGTCTCGTTCAAGTGGATGATCGAGACGCTATCGCCCGTCATCCACTCTTCTGGTATGTGGAATCTGTTGCGGGAGTCCGGCGCTCCGATTGCCGTATCGTCCCCCCTTTTGAACGAATAGTACGCCTGACTCCTCGTCTCGGGCCTGTAGGGGACGCCGTCGTCGCGACGCAGGTTTGTCAGCTCCTCTGCAACGTAGTCCAGGGCAGCGCCCGGGGTCGCCGTCTTTATGAAAAGCCTGCCGACCGCCGCAGGGGGTATCGCCACCTCGCTCCGATCCTGGAAATCCCACGACGACGCCATGATGTCGTGGATTCCGCCGGGAAGATCGTTGATCAAGGACACCGGGAAACGGAGTGAGATGTCGGTGGGGCTGTCCTCCATGACGTAGACCGTGTAGCTCGCCATCTTCGAGACGAGTCCCTCTATCTGGAGCGTCCCATCTGAGCGCTTATAGCCCGAGAGGGATACTTTGACGCAGATATCGTCGGAGAAGGCGCCTTCCAGGCCGTAAACAGCCGCGTCCCCGCGCAGGCTCGCGCCCCCTGTCGCATGGCCCGCAGCGCCTGACGGCGCGCAGAGTGCCAAAATCATAAAAAGCGCCGCTACGAGGCCGTGCGCTTTTTTCTGAAAAAAACGCATATGATATCACCCCTTGTTTTTCATCCTATATCCTTACGCCGCGTGCAGTCAATAGCGAGGAAAAGGCCCGGGTTCTGCCCGGGCCTTTGAGTTCAAGGAGGTGCTGTGTTGCGTGGAGTATTTGGGGGAAATTTGAGCGGTTGCCTACGTAAAAAGCATGGAAGGAAAAATTTTACAGGGCCAGTGCAGGCCCGCTAAAACGCCGCTATTTTCTTGCCGTAAGCCACGCAGGCGTCAGCCTTGTCTCCGTCCGGGGTCTCGTTTACGATGAGCCCGTCGTCGAGCAGCTTTACGCCCGCCGATTTCAGCTGGGCGGACCAGTTGCGCATCCACTCGCCGTCGCCCCAGCCGTAAGACCCGAAGAGCGCGGCCTTTTTGTCCTTCAGGCCCGGCAGGGCCGCCGTGACGAACGGATCCATCTCGCTCTCCTCTACGACCTCGGCGCCCATGGAGGGCGAGCCGAACGCGACCACGTCATACCCGGAGAGCTCGTCCTGGGAGGCGGACGCGACGTTCTTCCTGGTCACCGCCGCACCGGCTTCCTTCGCGCCCTGCTCGATCAGCTCCGACATCTTTTCCGTGTTGCCTGTCCCTGACCAGTAGATGATCCCGATGTTTGCCATGACAATTCCTCCTTGGTTTATGCAGCCTCTGCCTGGCTCATCCGCGCTGCCCCTTCGAGCATGGCGGCTAGGCTCTCGGCCTCGGCTTTTTTAAATTCCTCAAACTTTTTCAAAGCGCCCACAACGTCGCCGTAGACCTTCCAGTAGCCGGAAAGTTTCGAATCCCTGCCCCCGTTTTCGATGAACCCGCGCACGTCCTCGTGAGGGTAGCCCAAGAACAAGCCCACCTCGTGGGGGATGACGCCCGTGCTGAAGCGGCGGGCCACCTCCATGATGTACGGATCAGGCGAGCAAAAACCGTCTTCATAGCCGTATTCGAGCAGCATCTCCCTGGCGCCGCGGGACGAGATCGCCTCCAGCAGCGGCGCGTCCCTGTATACGAGGAGGAGGAGCGACTGGCAGCCAGATGACATCTCGGCGAATTTGAGCGAAAGCTCCCTACCCATCGCATCCTTCAAGCTGGGCCACGAAGAGCGCAAATCCCTGCCCTTCCTGCGCAAGTTGAGCAACGACCCGCACTTGACCCCACAGGTGACGGGCGCGGCGAAGCATCTTATCATGGACTCTACGAATATCGCGTCGTCCTGTGTCTCCAGATACGTCATGAACCTCCGCAACAACATACCTAACCTCCCAGATTTTTTGAGCCCACGCATATGGCCGGCAATAATAGTTAGTTATAACTAACTGCCCGGAGGCGCTAAAAAACAGCCGTGGCGCGGCTTTTAAGTTAGTAAAACCAAACTGATAGGATACTACTTTCTTCGCCTCGTTTTGTCAAGCCCCCCGCTTCCGATTGTTATTCGCTTCCGATCAGGGCGAGGGCATTTACTTGTGATAAAATAGCAAGGCGAAGTGGGATTTTCTGGGCTTCACGTTTTGGTTTGTGAAGGGCCAGCTAATGTGTCTTTATTGTTAACATGTGGAAAATGCCGATTCGGAAAATTCGCTATTTTGCGACAATAAACTTGTGGGTTGATCAAGATCATTTTTTGGGCTATAATCTGTGGCATCTATAAGAGTAACGTAAGTTTTCCGGCGACGGGACAATGTTTTAAATTCGGCTTTCAACAGCAGGATCATTAAAAGCACTGGAGGGGTAAGGATGGCTCTGAACTTGCACGCTCGGAATTTTCTGACACTTAAGGATTTTACCGCGAAGGAAATTGAGTTTCTTTTAGACCTCTCTGCGGATCTCAAGTCAAAAAAGAGAAGCCGCAACCAGTTCCCGCTGATGAAGGGCAGAAACGTGGCGCTGATCTTCGAGAAGGCCTCCACGCGTACGCGCTGCGCATTCACCGTCGCCGCTATCGACGAAGGGGCCCACCCGGAGTATCTGAGCAAGAACGACATCCACTTGGGGGCAAAGGAGGACACGAAGGACACGGCTCGCGTGCTGGGGCGCATGTTCGACGGCATTCAGTTCAGGGGCTTCAAGCACTCGACCGTCGAGGAGCTGGCGGAGTATGCCGGCGTCCCAGTCTGGAACGGCCTCACGGATGAGTATCACCCGACGCAGATACTGGCCGACATGCTGACGATAAGGGAGCGCCTGGGCGGCCTTCGCGGCGTGAAG
>JAIRNC010000043.1 GCA_031258255.1 Synergistaceae bacterium | reverse complement strand
AAACCGCTCCTCCCTTTTCAGTCCCTGTCAGCGTCAAGCCGCCCCATTGCGTTTGTCTTGCCCATACAGCCCATCAGGAGCGTGATCGGCGCGCCTTGCCCGACGCCGGTCAGCTTCATTCGGAGAAAGTGGTACAGCGCCCTCCCCTTGAGCCCACGTTCCTTTTGAAACCCTCTCAAAATATTTTTCAGGTTCTCCGAGTTCCACGCCTCAGGCGCGACCGAGGATAGCGCCCCGCTGAGATCGCGCGCCCATTCCCCGTCAGCCGGTTCGTCCTCCTCGCCCGGGTCCCTGAGCAGAAAAGCCTCGCTTATGGACCTGGCCAGCTCGCTTTTACAGGCGCAGGACGGCAGCAGCTCGCCGATCAGCGCCGCCCTGTCTGAGTCGATAAGAGCGCCGCCGTCAGGCGGCAGCGGGAATAGCGCGCGGCATTCAAGGAGCAGCGATTCGACGGAGAGGCCCCTCATGGCCATCCTGCCGAAGTGATCCATCCTCTTTTGGTCGTGCACGGGGGAATCGAGCGAGACGTCCCCGATGTCGAAGGCACGGGCGAGATCGCCAGCCCCCGATATCGCGTCATCAGGCGCGCCAGCCCAGCTCAGAGTCGCCAAGTACGATACCAGCGCCTCTGGCGTCCACCCGTCCTCGCGGTAGGAGGCCACGGAAACAGCCCCTGAGCGCTTGCTCAGTTTGTGCCGCTCTGAGCCCAGCACCATCGGGATGTGAACCCATTCCGGCGCTTCCCATCCGAAGGCCCTGTATATCAGTTCCTGCTTCGGCGTGTTCGGGAGGTGTTCCTCGCCCCTTATCACGTGGGTGACGTCGAAATCGTGGTCGTCCACGACCACCGCGAAGAAGTACGTGGGCGAGCCGTCGCTGCGAGCTAATACGAAGTCGCCTATCGACGAGCGCTTGATGGACAGCTCCCCCCTGAGCCTGTCCGGGAAAACGAATGGTTCGTCCCCCTGAGGGGCGGCGAAGCGCAGACAGAAGGGTTCGCCGGACGCTATCCTGCGAGCGCGCTCTTCTGATGGGATGAACCGGCACTTGTCGGCGTGGGGACGCGCTGTGCCGACACCCTCCTCTGGCGGGCAAAAACAGGCGTAGGCCGAACCGATCCGACAGAGCTCCGCAAGCGCATCGCTGTACCGCGCGGCGCGATCCGTCTGCCTCGCCGCTTCCTCGTCCGGCAGGATGCCCAGCCATCTGAGGTCGTCCAGGATGGCCTCCTCGAACTCAGCGGACGAGCGGGCGCGGTCGGTGTCCTCGAAGCGCAGGAGGAAGCGGCCGCCGTTGCGCTTCGCCCACAGATAGTTGAAGAGCGCCGTCCGCGCGCCCCCGATATGAAGCAGCCCCGTCGGCGACGGGGCGAACCTGGTGCTTACGATCCCTGGTACCTCTTTACTTTCCACCTATGAGGCCAACCCTCCCGATCACCTGGATGCGCGCCTTGGCCACGCCTATGCTCTTGATGCCGAGCAAGTCGGCCGCCGCGTGTGAGATGTCCAGCACCCTGTTTTTGTGTCCCTTGAACCTGTCCGTTATCCTGACGACCACGGATTTGCCCGTCGAGGGCGTTGTGACCTTGACGAGCGTGCCGAAGGGCAGATCCCTGGCGGCGGCCGTCAGGTGGCTCTCAGTGAACCTTTCACCGTTCGCGAACTTCCTGCCGATAAACTTGCCGCCGTACCACGAGACTGATGACGCCACGTCAAAGCCGCCGTTGAGCTTGTACTCAGCCGTCAGCTCCTGGGCGTGCATCGCCCCGGCCGCCTCGTATATTTTCGACATCCACTGGAGGGCCATCGCCCGCGCGCTCAGCTTGATGCCCACCGCGTGCTCGGGGCGCGCTGCTATCAGCGTCTGATCCTTCACGCGGAGCGACCACTTGCCGTCTGCCTTTTCGACGTTCAGGTCGGTCAGGCTGAAGCCGCTGCCGTACAGCCGGTTAAACTTGTCGGACATCATCGTGACTTCGACGGCGTATGCCATCGGGAAGCGCCATACCCTCGTCTCCCCGATCCGCCATATCACCGTCGAGCCCTCATACTCCAGCACGGACGGCGCGGCAAAGGCGGGCTGCGCAAAAGCGAGCGCGCAGGCCGCGACGAACAAGGCCGCAAACAAGCCCTTCGCTCTCCTCATCATTGCCCCCTTCCGGCCGGTATCTCCACGAACCTCTCGATCGTGGCCACGGCGTGGCACTCCATGCACTCGGCCCTCCCGGCGCTGCCGATGTACTCGCCTGATTTTACCTTGATGTTCATCTTGTTCATCAGGTTATATACGGTAAAACGACGCCCGAAATTATCCATTACGTCTGATATTATAGCACCGAGCCTCGGCACCTGCGCGATAAGGACGACGTCGATCCAGTTCACGCTCCACCCGGCGCCGGATAGCATTTCAAGGACCAGTTCGAGTATGATGGTGCTGTCTATGTCCTTGTACCGCATGTCAGAGGCGGGGAAATGTCCGCCGATGTCGCCCAGGCCGGAGGCGCCCAAGAGCGCGTCCGAAATGGCGTGGCAGATGACGTCCGCGTCCGAATGACCCAGGAGTCCCAAGGGGGACGGTATCTCAAGGCCCCCCAAAACGAGCCTGCGCCCCGTGACCAGCTCGTGGACGTCGTACCCGAAGCCCGTACGCACCTCGTGCATGTCGTTCACGAGGGATTTTGCCACGAACCAGTCAAAGTCGTTCGTTATCTTGAAATTTTTCTCGTCCCCTGGCACCCACGCCAGCTCCCGCGAGGCAGAGAGCCATATCGTCGCCTCGTCTGTCGCCGTACCGCCTGCCTCCCGGAGCGTCTGGAGGAGCGGCTGCCTCCCGAACGCCTGGGGCGTCTGAGTGCGGAACACCATCTCCCTGGGTATCGCCTTAACAGAGCTGCCCTTTATCTCCTTGAGCGAGTCTATCGACGGCAGGAGCGGCACCACGCCCCTGTCGGACGCGGACTTCTCCATGAGGGCCTCGCATATCCCTATGTCCAGGAAAGGGCGGGCCGCGTCATGTATCATGACATATTCGGACGAGGCCGCCTCAAGGCCCCTCACAACGGAGTCCGTCCTCTCCTCCCCCCCAGTGGTGAACGTCACCGGACACCTCAGGCTGTCCACCTTCTCAGACTCGTAGCCGTCTGGGAAGACTACGACCAGCTCATCGATCAGCCCGCGCGCGTGAAGCCTCTCGGCGGCGCGGGCGCCCCAGAGCCACATGGGCTTGTCGCCAAGCGTCCTGAACTGTTTGGGCGCGCCCCCCATCCGGCTCCCGACCCCTGCCGCCATCAGGAGGAACGACCACGAAGATCTTCTCTTGTTCATCGTTTCTGCTTGCCGAACACCATTCTTCCGGCAGACGTCTGCAACATCGACGTTATCACGACCTCCACGGTCTGGCCTATGGCGGTCTCTCCATCCTCAACAACGAGCATCGTTCCATCCTCCAAGTAACCTATCCCCTGGCCGGATTCCTTGCCAGGGCGGATTACGTCTATTTTCACCTGTTCTCCCGGCAGGAATTGCGGTTTCAGCGAATTCGCCAGGTCGTTGACGTTCAGAACAGAGACGCCCTCTATGCGGGCGATCTGATTCAGATTATAATCCGTAGTCATAATTTTTGAGTCAGTTTTTTTGCAAAATTCCACGAGCGCCTCGTCAACTTTGTCCCTGCGGAGCTCCTTCATGGTGATGTCGTGTATGCGCACGTTCATTCCCTTTATTTTCTGGAGCTCCGTGACGACGGACAGACCCTTCCTCCCCCTCGTCCTCCGTGCCTGGTCCGACGAGTCCGCCACGCCCTGCAGCTCTGTCAGCACGAACCGCGGCAGCAGCAGGGTGCCTTCCAGGAAGCCGGTGTTCGCTATGTCCAAAATACGCCCGTCGATCAAGGCGCTCGTGTCCACGACCTTCCTGCCAGCCGGCAGGACATCCGCGGCAGGCAGATCGCCAAGGGCGGCGTAGGCGTGAGCGTCGCGCTTGTCGCGCCTGACGAGACGCCCGCCCCTGCCCGCAAGGTTCACGACAAAGGCCCAGATGTCGTCCCTGCGCTTGAGGAAAGCCCTCATCCCGATATAGGCGAAGATTATGTTAATGCCGATGGCTATGTAAAAGCCTACGCCAGGGCTCCAGTAAAAGGGGATCGCTACGAGGTTGGCCAGAAGGAGGCTTATCACGAGGCCGATCAGGGTCACCGCGATATCCGGCACGCTGGCGTTTTGTAGCATATTCTCGAATACCTGTCCTATTTTTTTCAGGAAAAACCACATGAGCGGGGTAAGAATATAGCCGCATAGCGCTGATAAGATTATGCATAAAGCCGTCCAGACATAAGGATGAACCCCGCCAACGAGCGGGATCCTCACCGTTATGAGGAAAAGCGCGATCTGGTATCCCGCGATGCCGCAGATAAGCGTCAAAAGCACTCTCAGTATAATTTTCATAATACCGGTTATTCCGGTTTCTCTCATTTTACCCTCCCCTTCGCTTGATTTCTTAAAAAGCCCAGCTAAAACGATTCCATCTCCCTCCGGGACTCGAGCGCCGCGTGCAGCGTCGCCCTGTCCGCGTACCCTATGCTCCCCCCTACAGGCAGGCCGTAGGAGAGCCTGGACAGCTTTAGCCCCGGCAGATGCCCGCCGAGGGCGTCCTGTATCATATAGGCGGTCATGTCACCCTCGATGCGCGGCGAAAGAGCCAATATCACTTCCTTCACGCCTAGGTCGGCTATCCTGGATTTCAAGCGCTCCAGGCTTTCCTCCGGGACCTCCTGATCCTCCAGCGGGGAACACCTCCCGCCTAGGACATGGTACAGGCCGCCGTAGACCCCGGACTGCTCCAGCGCAACGCAGTCCTCCTGCGTCTCGACGACGCATATCCTGGCACGGTCCCTCATGGGGTCGGCGCAGACGCCGCAGATCTCCTCCGTCGTTATGTTGCCGCACAAAACACAGGTGCGCGCCTCCTCCCTCAGGTCAAAGATGGCCTGCGCGAGGGCGCGCGCCCACTCAGGATCCTGGCCCAGCATGTAAAACACCATGCGGCGGGCTGTCTTTTCGCCGACGCCGGGAAACTTCCCCAAAAGCGCGACCAACCTGGCAAAAGAGTTGGGCAGGCTCACTATTTACTCTGCTGCGGACGCGCGATGCGCGCCCCTGCGCACGGGCGGCGTTTCGCCCTCTGTGGGCGCTGCGCCGTTTAGATCCTCGCCATTCAGGGCCACAGGCATAGATCGTCCACCCCTTAAAAGAGCCCAGGGATGTTGAGGCCCCCGGCGAGCCCTCCCATCCGTTTTTCCGCGAGTTCGCGGCTCAGCCGCAGCGACTCCTTGACGGCGGAGAGGACTAGATCCTCCAGCATTTCCACGTCGTCTGGGTCAACCACGTCCTTCGATATCGACAGCGACACCACGTCGCCGTGCCCGTTCGCCCTGGCGGTCACCATCCCGCCGCCACTGGACGCCTCGACGACCTCCCGCCCCAGTTCCTCCTGTATGGCTGCCATTTGGTTCTGCATCTTCTGTACCTGCTTTAACATCTTGTTCATTTTATTGTCCATTTACGCGCGATCTCCCTCTTAAAAAATCGATAATTCCCCTAGTCGCCTTTACTGCTTGGGCTTCCACAGGTCAAGGCGCATTTTTTTCATGAACACGAGCATCACGAACAGCGGCAGCCTGATGACGCGACGCCATCTGCGCGGCTCCTGGATCGTCCTGTAGAGCCACTCCAGCTTCATCCCTCGCCAAGCCTCCGGCGCCCTCCTGAGCCTCCCGGACATGACGTCGAACGTCCCCCCGACGCCAATGCCCACGACGTTCCCCAGCTTCCGCTTGTTCTCGTAAAACCAGTACTCCTGCGCCGGTACTCCTAGGGCGACGAAGAGTATGCGCGCCCCCGATTTTTTTATGGCCTCGCAGACCCTTTCGTTTTCGCCCCGCTTAAAATAGCCGTTCTGGCAGCCCGCTATCTCAAGCCCACCGTACTTTTCCGCCATCTTAGCCGCCGCCTCTTCCGCGACGCCAGGCCTGCCGCCCAGGAAGAACACGGGCCACCCATGCCCCGCCGAGAGCCGGCAGAGGTTCTCTGCGAAGTCCACGCCCGATATCTTCTCCTGCACCGTAAAGCCAAGGAAGCGCAGGCCCCATATCAGCCCCGAGCCGTCCGGCAGCGACATTGCGGCATCCCGCACTATCGCGGCGTAACGCTCGTCCGCGCGGCTCCTCAGGGCAGCCAGCGCGTCCACGGTCACGATCATCTGCGGTGACTCCGCTGCGGTGACCCATCCCGCCACCCTCCCCAGGGCGTAGTCCAGGGAAACGTTGTCCACCGCGACGCCCCAGAGGGATGGGCGCTCCGTCTGCCCCTCCGTCCCGCCCGCTACGCGGGCGGCGGCTATGTAGAACCCCGCGCCCGTCAGCGCCAGCACTATCCCCAGCGAGAAGGGATCCATCAGCCTCATCTGGAGCACGGCTATCGAAGCGCCACAGACCGCGCATATCACGGACACAAAAAACACCGCCGCCGGGTGGTCGAAGCCGCGCCTGACGAGCCAGCGGTAGAACATCATGCTGCCAAGCGGCTTAGGGGAGAACGCGGCGCTCAGGACGCTGAGAGACGTCTCGATTATCGGTATGGCAAAAAGCCCGAATGGCAGTATCATGACGGTAGCGAAGGCTACGCCCTTGCTCGCCCCGAGCACGGACGTGCCAGCCAAAAGCGTGCCCCACATCGCGGCCAACGGCGAGCCGAGCCTCCTGTAGACGCTGACGTGGCGGCTCCAGAACACCAGTATCAGAGCAAGGCCGCATAAGGACATCATCAGCGCGTCCGAGAGGCCCTTTGAGGAGACCGCCGTCACGACGGTCATGATCGTCCAACTGACGAGCAACAAACCGCCCCCCATGCCGGGGATCTCGTCGAATTCCTGGAACAGTATCGGGAAAAAGCCCATCCAGAGCGTACTCAGGACGATGATGGCCGTGAAGCTCGAAATATAGAGGAATTCACCGTCCGGGCGGCCTATGAACGTGATGCGCGGCCCCAGGAGCGCGACGCCGAACCCTATCGCCAGATAGCAGAAGCGCAGATCCCAGTTCTTCACGACCTTCTGGCAGAATCCAACGAGGCCCGATATGACGCCGGCCGTTATCGTGAGCTTCATAGGCGCGCTCTCGGCCCAGATGCCGCATATGGCCCAAGCCGCGATAAGGCTGATATCCCTCAGGTAGTAGTACTGATCCCGTTCCAGCTCCTTCCTGAACGTCCTCTGTATGAAGGAACACGCGATCACGACATACGCCGTGATCACAGCCATCTTCAGGTAGGCACCGTCCAGACCAGGTATCATTTCCCTATAATGCCACCGTTTCCATGTTGCCCACGTATGGGCGGAGCGCCTTTGGCACGGCTACCGATCCGTCCTCGCGCTGGTAGTTTTCCAGGATGGCCACGAGACACCTCCCGACTGCGAGGCCGGATCCGTTCAAGGTGTGGACGAAGCGCGTCTTGCCGTCCTTCGTCTTATACCTCGTGCCCATGCGCCTGGCCTGGAAGTCCTCGCAGTTGCTGCATGAGCTGATCTCGCGATAGCAGTTCTGCGACGGCAGCCATACCTCTATATCGTAGGTCTTGGCGGCCGCATTGCCTATGTCGCCGGACGAGAGCACGACGACCCCGTAGGGGAGGTCCAGGAGCTGCAAAACCTTTTCAGCCGCGCCTAAAAGCAGATCCAGCTCCGCGTAGCTCGCCTCCGGCGTCGCGAGCTTCACCAGTTCTACCTTGTCGAACTGGTGCATTCGGAGCATGCCCCTCATGTCCCTGCCGTAGGATCCAGCCTCGCGCCTGAAGCAGGGCGTGTACGCCGTGTAGTACAGCGGGAGGTCGCTCTCCTTCAAGATCTCGCCGTAGTGGAGGTTCGTGAGCGGCACCTCGGCGGTCGGTATGAGCCACAGGTCGTCCGGCGCGGCACACCTGTACTGCTCGTCGGCGAACTTTGGGAGCTGGCCAGTCCCGTACATCGTGGCGCTGTTGACCAGGACGGGCGGCATTATCTCCTTGTAGCCGTGCTTCGTGGTGTGCAGGTCGAGCATGAAATTTATGATGCCGCGCTCAAGGCGCGCCCCTGCGCCCTTAAGTACGGTAAAACGGCTCTCGGCGAGCCGCACCCCCCGCTCGAAGTCCATTATGCCGAGGGCTTCCCCAAGCTCCCAGTGCGGCTTGGGCTCGAACGCGAACGTCGTAGGCTCGCCCCATCTGCGCAGCTCGACGTTAGCCCGTTCGTCATCGCCGACAGGCACGCTCTCGTGTATCCTGTTGGGCATCATGAGGAGCTGGCCCTGGTAGTCCTCCTCGATTTTCGCGAGCTTCTGATCCATCTCCTTGATCTGCTCGCCAACGAGACGCATCTCCTCCATGAGCGAGGAGGCGTCCTGCCCCTGCTTTTTGAGTTCGCCTACCCTGCGCGACCCCTCGTTCCTCTGGGCCTTCAGCTCCTCGACACTCATGAGCGTCTCGCGCTTCTCGGACTCTATGGCGAGCAGGCCGTCCAAGTCAAAGGCGTGCCGCCTCTTCCTCAGCAGCTCGCGTACCTCGTCAGGGCAATCCCTTATCCATTTCGGGTCGAGCATCAGGCGCCAGCTTCCTCGGACAGCCCGATGCTCTTACGTGCCTCGCGGAGCAAGTTTGCCATTTCGAGCGCGGCGACCGCCGCCTCTACCCCCTTATTGCCGGCCTTGCTCCCGGCCCGCTGGAGCGCCTGTTCCAGGTCAGAACAGGTCACCACGCCAAACCCGACGGGGACCCTCTGCTCCAGGGCGACGCCAGCCAGCCCCTTCGACATCTCGGCGCAGATATAGTCGAAGTGAGGCGTCTCGCCCTTGATCACCGCGCCCAGCGCCACGATGGCGTCAAATTTGCCGGAAAGCGCCACATCCTTCGCTATGAGCGGCAGCTCCCACGCGCCAGGCACCCAGAACAGCTCGATATCCTGATGCTTCACGTCGTGGCGTATGAGAGCGTCTACCGCCCCATCCAAGAGCCTGCCGGATATCAGCTCGTTGAAACGCGAAACGACTATCGCGAACCTTAAACCAGTCCCGATCAGGGAACCCTGCACCGTCCTCATGACAAAATCGCCCCCTCAAAATTTTTGAAGCCCTGTCTATATATGCAGAATATGCCCCATCTTACTGCACTTGGTGTGCAGATACTTTTCGTTGTGCTCGTTCGGAGGGAACTCCAGCGGAACCCTCTCCGCCACCTCCAGGCCGTACCCTTCGAGCCCCACGATCTTCCTCGGGTTGTTAGTCAGGAGCCTGATGCTGTTCAGGCCGAGATCCACGAGAATCTGCGCGCCTATGCCGTAATCCCTCAGGTCCGGAGGGAACCCCAGCGCCACGTTCGCCTCCTCCGTGTCCAAGCCCCCCTCTTGCAGCTCGTAGGCCCTCAGTTTAGCCAGCAGCCCTATCCCGCGCCCCTCCTGCCTCAGATAGAGCAACGCCCCGGCGCCCTCCCGCTCTATCATGGTCATGGCATTGTGGAGCTGGTCGCCGCAGTCGCAGCGGAAAGAGCCGAAGGTATCGCCGGTGAGGCACTCCGAGTGAACCCTCACGAGCGGGCTGGGGACGGACGCCAAGTCACCCTTCACCAGCGCTAGGTGTACGGTGCCCGAGTCCTCGTCGCCGGCGTATTTGTAGGCGATGGCGCGGAACTCCCCGTACTTCGTCGGCAAGAGGACGTTCGCCACCCTCTTGACGAGCTTTTCGATGCGGAGCCTGTGTTTTATGAGATCAGCGACGGAGACGACCCTGATCCCAAAAGACTTCGCAAGCACCGTCAACTGCGGCAGGCGCGCCATCGTGCCATCGTCGTTTAAGATTTCACAGATGACCCCGGCGCCGCGCAACCCGGCGAGACGGACCAGGTCGACGGCGGCCTCGGTGTGGCCCGCTCTCTTCAGGACGCCGCCCTGGCGCGCGATGAGAGGGAACACGTGCCCTGGCCTCCTGAAATCCCCTGGCCTCGACTCAGGATCCGCCAGCATACGAACCGTCACGGCCCTCTCCGCAGCGGATATCCCGGTGCTGACGCCCCGGAACGCGTCCACGGAAACGGTAAATGCCGTCCCGTGCGGGTCAGAGTTCTTCTCGACCATCAGCCCCAGATCCAGCCGCTCCGCTATCTCGCGTACAAGCGGCGCGCAGACGAGCCCTCTGGCGTGTTTAACGAAGAAGTTCATCGTCTCCTGCGTACAGAGCTCGGCGGCGACGAACATATCGCCCTCGTTTTCGCGGCCGGCGTCGTCCACGACTATTATTATTTTACCAGCCGCCACGTCCTCTATGGCGCTTTCGATCATATCCAGCTCAAAGCCATCCGGCTCGCTGCCAACCAGCCCATCCACAGGAATCACCCCCTACAGCCAGCCGTACTTCGCCAGCTTCTCGAAAGTCAGGGCGCCGCCCGTGCCGCGCCGCCGCCGCGCCTCTTCGGCTTTCGGCCCCAGCAGCCTAGCGGCGTACCTGGCTAAGACGTCTACCTCCACGTTTATCCAGTCCCCGGCTTCCAGAAGGCCCAGCGTGGTCCCTTCGAGCGTGGCCGGGATGATGCCTACCGAAAATTCCGTCTCATGGGAGTCTATTACCGTCAGGCTTACCCCGTCAAGCGCGATAGACCCCTTGCCGGCGATGCCCCACGCAATGCCCTCGGACACGGAGACCCAGATCTTGCACGTGCTCCCCGCCCTCTCGACCCTGATCACCCGCCCGGCCTCGTCTACGTGCCCCAGCACAAAGTGCCCGTGAAGGCCGTCCTCCGGGCGAAGCGACGATTCGAGGTTGACGCTGTCGCCCGCCTTGATCCTGCCCAGCTTCGAAGCCCGCTGCGTCTCCGCCATGGCCTGCGCGCTGAAGACGTCCCCCCTGACGTCTACAGCCGTCAGGCAGACGCCGGACACGCAGACGGAATCGCCCAGGCCAGGCAGACGCCTCATACCTGGCGCATGGATCGTTAAGCGCGTCACTCCACCCGATTCGGCGGACACGGAACGCACCCGCCCGACCGTCTCTACAAGTCCGGTGAACAAGCCGGTATCCCCTCAAACCAGATGTCGTCGCCTATTTTGCGCACCTTCATCCTCTTCATAGATACAGTATCGTCCATGTTCGCGAAGGATACGCTGTCCGAAAAGCCGATGCCCGAACCCAGCACCTTCGGCGCGATGAAGATGGAGTATTCGTCGACGGCCCCTGATTTTATCATCGAGCTGATCACCTCGGATCCGCCCTCGACCATGAGCTGATTCACCCCGAGGGCGCAAATTTCCCTTAAAATCCAGTCTATCGGTATATGGGCGCCCGTCTCCTCCTTCTGCCGTATCACCCTGGCCCCCCTCCGCGCGAACGCTTCGGCCTTGCTTTCGTCTGGGGACGGCCCGGTAAGGAAGACGCACTTGCCACCGCCCAAGACATTGGCATCCTCCGGCGTCCGGAGATCCCTGTCCACGACGACCTTGACCGGCGACGATCCGTCGACGTCCCGGACCGACAGGGCGGGGTTGTCGCTCAGGATCGTGCCGACGCCTACCATTATAGCGTCGTTTCCCGCTCGCAACAAATGTGAGCGGACCCTCGACTCGCTGCCGCTGATCCACTTGCTCTCCCCGTTTTCCAGCGCTATCTTCCCATCGGAGGAGACTGCGGCCTTGACCGTGACCCAGGGGCGCCCCAGTGTCATCGCGCGGATAAAGCCCCTGTTCACCCAGCGGCACTCCTCCTCCAAAACCCCGGCTATGACCTCTATGCCGGCCCTCTCCAGCGCCTCGAAGCCAGCGCCGTTCACCTTGGGGTTTGGATCCTTCATGCCAACCACGACCCTGGAAACACCGGCATCTATGATGGCGTTGACGCATGGGGGCGTTTTGCCCGTGTGGGCGCACGGCTCAAGGTTGACATACAGCGTACATCCCTTCGCGCGCTCCCCTGCCTTCTTAAGCGCCTCAGCCTCGGCGTGCGGGGCGCCGAACTGCCTGTGATACCCCCACGACACGAGCTTTCCTCCCTCCACGCCCTCGTCCACAAGTACGCATCCTGCCCTCGGATTCGGGCTTACAGCACCCGTGCCTCTCATCGCGAAACTCAGCGCCATTCTCATGTAGCGGTCACGAACGCTTCCCTTGATTGATAAAGTCAACGATTTTTTCCCCCAAAATTCACTCAGTGATATCGAGCGCCTCCATAATGCGCTGAGCGAGGACTGGCCCCACGCCAGGCGCGTCGACCAGCTCCCGCTGGTTTAACTTGGCTATCGCCCTCACGCTCCCAAACCTTGAGAGCAGCTGGGCGACCTTGCTCTTGCCGAGGCCTGGAATTTCCTCGAGCACGCTCTTTTTGAATTTTCTCTCCCTCTTCTTCCTGTGGGACGTAATGGCGAACCTGTGGGCCTCGTCGCGGACGCGCTCCAGGAGCTTCAGCCCTGGGTCGTTCGCGTCAAGGCGGATGGGCGCCTTCCTCCCTGGGACGTAGATCTCTTCCTCCCTCTTGGCGAGCGCCAGCGTCGCTATCGAGTCCAGCCCGAGCTCTGTGAGCGCTTTGCGCGCGAAATCGAGCTGAACGGGGCCGCCGTCTATCATGATCAACTGTGGCATCGGCTCTTGACCCGACAGGCACCTCCCGTACCTTCTCCGCAGGGTCTCCTCCATCGACCTGAAATCGTCCACGTCCTCCACGGTCTTTATGTTGAACCTTCTATAGAGCGAGGGGTTTGACACGCCCTGCTCGAACACCACCACCACCCCCACCGTGTTCTCCCCTGCGGTGTGAGAGATGTCGAACCCGTCGATCCTCCAGGGCAGGACGGACAGCCCGAGTACCTCCTGTAGCCTTTTGAGCGGCGCCCAGTCCATGGCGTCGTCCAGCATGGCCGGCGTCGAGATGCGCTGCCGGCTCACCCTCCATATCGCCCTTATCATGTCGCGCTTGCGCGCGGCCTCCTCGAACTCCAGCCTCGCGGCGGCCGCGTCCATCCTCTTGTGCAGCTTGCTGGCGAGGTCAGCGCCCTGGCCGGACGCGAGGAGGATGAGATCCGCCACCCGCTCCTTGTAGTCGGAGACGGTACAGGCCTTGACGCAGGGCGCGAGGCAGAGTCCAAGGACATGCCTCATGCAAGCCCTCTCGCGGACGGGCGGCTTCCCCGCCTCGATGGGCATCGCACAGGCCCTGAGCGCGAAATATCGCTCAGACAGGCGCAGGAGCTCACGCAGATCCCTTACGCGGACGAACGGCCCGACGTAGACCGCGCCGTCAGACTGCCTGTTCCTCGTGACGACGACCCTGGGGAAATCCTCTTGGGTTATCTTCAAGAACGGATATTTCTCCCCCATCTTGAGCTCGACGTTGAAAAACGGCTGGTAGAGCTTTATGAGCCTGGACTCCAGAATCATCGCCTCGGCATCGCTCTCGGTCCGTATCGTCGATATGTCCGATACGTCCGACACGAGACGCGCGAGACGCGCGGACGCGAAACCAGAGTGCCTGAAGTAGGACGCTACCCTCTTCTTCAGCGATTTCGCCTTGCCGACGTATATGGCCTTCCCGGACGAGTCGTGCATCAGATAGACGCCTGGCTTGTCAGGGAACTTCCTAATCATGTTAAGCGCACTCTCCCGATCCATGGATCCTCCTGTTTACACGGCTTAAGTCGTGATATAGTATATCATGAGAAGGAAGAAAATTTCAGGAGGTGCAACCTCGTTTGAAGCTGTCACTGTATAACGACCTTACCGGGAGCAAGGAACCCTTCGAACCGCTAGTGCCAGGAGAAGTCAGCTTTTACGTCTGCGGGCCCACAGTCTACGACTACTTTCACATAGGCAACGCGCGCCCGTTCATCGTCTTCGACGTCCTGAGGAGATACTTCGAGTCATGCGGCTTTCGCGTCAAATACGTCCAAAATTTCACCGACATAGACGACAAGATGATCCAGCGGGCAAGCAGGATGGGCATAACGGTGGCCGAGCTCGCGGATAAATTCATCGCGGAGTATTACGCCGACGCCGACTCCCTCATGATCGGGCGGGCCACGTCGAACCCGAGGGCAACCCATGAGATCCCTGCCATAGTGTCCATGATAGAGAAGCTGGTCGAAAAAGGCTACGCCTACGCGGCGGACGGCGACGTCTACTTCGAGGTAGCCACGTTCGACCGTTACGGGAGGCTCTCGCGCCAGAACCTGGACGATCTCAACTCAGGCGCGCGCGTCGAGGTGGACGAGCGGAAGAGACACCCTCTCGACTTCGCCCTCTGGAAAGCCCAGAAGCCGGGCGAACCAGCCTGGGACAGCCCGTGGGGGCCGGGCCGCCCGGGGTGGCACATCGAGTGCAGCGCCATGGCCGAAAAGTACCTCGGGGACACCATAGACATACACGGGGGGGGCAGCGACCTGGTCTTTCCGCACCACGAAAACGAGATAGCCCAGTCCGAGGCGGCGCACGGCAAGGACTTCGCCCGCTTCTGGATACACAACGGCTATCTTATGGTGGATCGGGAGAAGATGTCCAAGTCACAGGGGAACTTCTTCACCGTCCGCGACGTCCGGGCGAAATATCCCGCCGTCGTGATAAGGCTCTTCATGCTCCAGGCCCACTACCGCTCGCCGATAAATTTTTCCGAGGAAACGCTGGACCAGGCCTCCCATGCCTATGAGCGGCTCAGGAACGGCTGGGCCGAGATAGCCTTCGCCCTTGAGACGAGGCCCTGCGACGTGGTGCCGTGCGAGCGCGACGATGAACTCAGGTGCGCGATACGGGACGCGCTCGCGCTCTTCCACGAGTGCATGGAGGACGACTTCAACACAGCGGGCGCGATAGGCGCGGTGTTCGACCTCATCCGGGCGACGAACATCTCGCTGGGCCGCCAGGGCGGGATAGACTACGAGACGGTCGAGGAGGCCGCCGATTTCCTCCGGATGGTGGACAGGGTGATGGGCATATTCGGCCTGGGCTCCGGGGAGCGCGGCAACCCCCAGGAAACGCAGGAGATAGAGGGGCTTATACAGGAGAGGGAACAGGCAAGGAAAAACAAGGACTTCAAAAAATCCGACGAAATACGCAACTCGCTCGCCGCGCGCGGCATAACGCTTGAAGACACGCTCCAGGGCACGAGGTGGAAACGGGCCTGAGCGCGCGCATACCGTAAAACCGTCACTGTCCCTCAAGGAACGACGCCAGGATCTCTTCGAGGTCGTCTTCGCCGCCGGTGGCGACGGTCTTGCCCTTCTTGAAGAGGACGAAGCCCTTGGCTGTGCCGGCGATGCCCAGGTCAGCGGCTGCGGCCTCCTTCGGGCCGTTCACCTCGCAGCCCATCACCGCTATGGTCGTGCCGTCAGGCAAACCCTCAGGCAGAAGCGACTTCACCTTCACGACGAGCTCCGGCACGTCGATCCGCCTCCGCCCGCAGCAGGGACAGCTTATCAGTTCGACGCCGCGCTGCCTCAGCCCCAGCGCCCGCTGGATGGCATAGGCCGTATCGACCTCGGCTTTGGACTCGCCGGTCAGGCTCACCCTCATGGTGTCGCCTATCCCCTGACTCAGCAGGACTCCAAGGCCGACCGCGCTCTTCACGGCCCCGTCCACCCCAGGGCCAGCCTCAGTGATCCCCACGTGGAGTGGGAAGGGGTATCTCTGCGCGAGCAGGGCGTTCGCCCGCACCGTCTCCGGCACGGAGCTTGACTTCGCCGATATTATCACGTCCTCGAAACCGGCGTCGACGAGCGGGATCAGCTGCTCCTCGACCGCCTTCACCAGGGCGAGCGCCCTGTCGTCCCCGCTTGACTCAAGCTGTTTCGCGCTGAGGGATCCGCCGTTCGAGCCGATCCTTATGACGGCGGAGAGGGACTTCGCGGCTGACAAGACCTCCATCAGCCCGTCTCGCCCCCCCATGTTGCCGGGGTTGATCCTGACCGAGCCGCACCCGCAGTCAAGTGCGGCCAGAGCGTACCTGTAGTTGAAGTGTATGTCGGCCATGACCGGTATGGGGGATTTTTGGGTGAGCTCGCTCAAATTGCCGCGCAGCTCCTCCCTAGGGAAAGCGACGCGCACCAGCTCGCACCCGGCCTCCGCCAACCCGCCCAGCTCTGCCAGGCAGCCGTCCGCGTCCTCCAGGGGCGTCTTCAACATGCTCTCCACGCGCACAGGCGCGCCGCCGCCGAAGACCAGCCCTCCGATCTTTACGCTCTTAGCGCTCCCCATCCGGTCCATCCTCCTAAAAAACCGGGGGCCGCAGCCTCAAGCCGCGATCCCCGGGCAGTTTACGACATTATACAACCTGACGGCGGTATCTTACAGGAACGTGCCGCGCATCTTCACGGCGTCGGCTACGCGCTTAATAGCGGCGAGGAACGCCGCCCTCCTCATCCTGACGTCGTGGGTCTTCGCGTAGTTCAGCACCCTGTGGAAGTTCTCGCTCATGATCGGGATGAGGCGGTTGTTGTACTCCTCCTCCGTCCAGAAGAAGCCGTTCAGGTTCTGAACCCACTCGAAATACGACCCGATCACGCCGCCGGAGTTGGCGAGGAAGTCAGGCACTATCACGATGCCCTTCCCAGACAGGATCTCGTCAGCTTCCGGCGTCACTGGACCGTTCGCGCCCTCCACGATGTATTTCGCCTTGACTGAATCCGCGTTCTTCACGTTGACGGCGCCCTCAAGCGCGCAGGGGGAGAGCACCTCTGCGTCCACGAGAAGGATCTCCTCCGCCGACATCCGCTCCATGCCTGGCTGCGTGTACCCTTCGAGGAGCTTCTTGGGGTGGTTGTTTATGTGGTCGAATGCCCGCGCGACATCTATGCCGCCAGGTGCGTAATAGCCGCCGGTCACGTCAGCTATCGCGACCACCTTGGCGCCGGCCTCCGCCAGCGAGAGGGCGTTATAGGTCCCCACGTTGCCCCATCCCTGGATGATGACGCGCGCGCCCTTTATGTCGACCTTCTCCGACTTCAGCATCTCCTTGATGCAGATAGCGACGCCCACCCCGGTCGCGGCGGTGCGTCCGCGCGATCCCCAGATGGAGATCGGCTTGCCCGTCACCACCCCGGGCTCCAGCCTGCCGCGCATCTTGCTTATCGTGTCCATGAACCATATCATCTCAGGCGCGCCAGTGTTCACGTCCGGCGCCGGGACGTCGGTCCACTCGCCGACGATCGGGGAGATGCGCGCCGCGAAGGTGCGGGTCAGCCGCTCCCTCTCGGACATGGACAGCTCCAGCGGGTCGCAGGAGACTCCGCCCTTGCCGCCGCCGTAAGGGATGCCGGCCAGGGAACACTTCCACGTCATGAGGCTGCCCAGAGCCTCGCACTCCTCGATGTCAACGTCGGGGTGATAGCGGAAGCCACCCTTAGCCGGGCCGAGGGCCGTGGAGTGCTGCACCCTGTAGCCTTCGAAAACGCGCACGCTTCCGTCGTCCATGGTGATCGGAAGAGAGACGCTTATGGCTCGCTCCGGGCGGCTCAGGATCTCAACCAAGCCATC
>JAIRNC010000125.1 GCA_031258255.1 Synergistaceae bacterium | reverse complement strand
AACAACCAACAGCATCGTCAAAAATCCCAGCGGTCGCTCAAAAATTCCTGACAACGGGCCGTAGTCACTATAATGCCCTTGAACGCTTGCTACTGCTGCATCCGTTTTTTGGGGCATTTTTCGTTATACGGTATATTATACGGTAAAACCTCCGCTTGCAAGCCCTTTTTCGAGTTTTTCAGGCCATTTTTGGGTTACTAAAAGCACACCGTTAAGCCAGTCCCCGACTGCCTTAAGCGCCCGAGACCGTATAACGCCCCAGTAGTAAGATGCACGGCGCAATCGTTATACGGTATATTATACGGTCATGCATCGCAGAACCGCATGGAGACAGGGGTTTGGCGCGTCTTCGCGGACACTGCTTCACGCTTGCCGCGCTCGCAATCCTCGACGTACCAAAAGTACGTCTCCGGTTGTTCGCGCGGCAATCCCTCGCATTGCCCGCAAAGACGCGCCAAACGCGGATTTAGCGTTTGTTTGGCGCGTCTTTGCCGACACTCACCTGATGAATATGAAATCTGGCGGTTATAGCAACTGCTTAATTTTGGCTTGGGGCAAGGGGAAGCTCTTTAGCGGGCCAAAGTAGCAAAGTATTTGCTTTTTTAGACATTGAAACTGATACCAGGAACTATTTAGTGTTCATCATTTATGACAAAAAACCTGCTTACGACAAAGCGACGGGAAAGCTGACTGCTTTAGCTGTGGGATGAGAGTCGCATCTGCCCAAGACGGATTGAGAGTTGAAAATGTCGAGATGCTCATTCACTGGCCTCCTTCAGCTGCCGATAAGCATCGGTGCCTTTCACTTTCGGATTCTCATCCGCGTAATCCATTACGCTCTTGCCGTCGTTGTCCCGCGCCTTCGCGTCAGCTCCGGCCTTGAGCAAAATGGAGACTGACTTTTGATATCTTTCGTCAAAATTGTAATATTCATTTTCAGCCACACACGACATCAAGGCCGTCCGGCCATATTTACTGGCGACGTTGACCTTGGCGCCCGCCGCCAGTAAAACGGATATTATCTCATGTTTCCCGCCCCATGACGCCCCCATCAGAGCCGTCTCTCCGTTTTTATTCAGCGCGTTCACGTCCGCGCCGCCTTCAATCAATGCCGTAATTACCTCGGGGCTGCATTTATAGACGCCAAGCGTAAGCGCGGTTTCTCCGTTATTATCCCGTGCGTCCACATCAGCGCCAGCCTTGAGGAGAATCTTTACTGTCTCGGGTGGAATATCCCCTCCCCAGATCGTGGCACAAGCCAAAACGCCCCTCCCGCCATCATCTCGTGCGTTTACATCAGCGCCGGCCTTGAGGAGAATAGACATCACTTCAAGATTACCTCCCCAGGCAGACGCCATCATCAGGGGGGTCCATTTCCCACCCTCCTCGCCTTCATCCCGCGCGTTTACGTTCGCTCCTGCCTTGATCGCCGCTTCAATCTCCCGAGGGTCACAGTTTTGAAAAAGCTCAATAAACTCCTGGTCGCTCATGGCGGCCTCCGTAATCCGCGCGCCCAGGAAAATGCTCAACAGCAAAACACCAGCCCACAAGCTCTTATATTTCATAAGACCCTCACCTCTTTTAATGAGGAATATACGACAAACATCGGAAAAAGGAAAGACTGTTCAATCAAGGAAAGCGTCGCGTAAGGGTGATCGTGTAAATCGGGCGGGCTTGCTGTATAATGGGCGCAGCGTAAAAAGTGGCCGCAGTTGTTCGCGGGGCGGGCCGACACTTTAGGGGGATAGCCGCATAATGGACAGGCAAGACGCACCTAAGGCTCTTATATCGGTATGGAACAAGGAGGGGATCGCTGAGTTGGCGGGTTCCCTCGTGAAGGCCGGATACGAAATAGTGTCCAGCTCGAACACGGCGAAATATCTCAGGGACAGCGGTTTCGAGGTGACGGAGGTGCTCGGCCTGACCGGTTTCCCCTCGATCCTGGGCGGCCGTGTCAAGACGCTCCACCCGAAGATAATGGGCGGCATCTTAGCCAGACGAGGAAACCAGGACGACGAGACGGCCCGCGCAGAATACGGCATACCGCTCATCGATATCGTGGTCTGCGGCCTCTACCCCTTTGAGGAGACCGCGCGCGGCAACCCCTCGAAGGAGGAGCTGATAGAGAAGATCGACATAGGCGGCGTCTCGTTGATCAGGGCGGCGGCCAAGAATTACGCGGACGTCACCGTCGTAGCAGACCACGCGGACTACAAGACCGTGATGGACGCGCTTGACGGCGGCGGCATAACGGAGCCCATGCGCAAGGAGCTGGCGATAAAGGCGTTCCGCCTGACGGCATCCTACGACGCCACAATATCCGAGGCGCTGGCGGACGCGCTGGGGACATCTCAGCGCGACGATGCGGAAAAGGTGATCCCGCTCCGCAGGGTTCAGACGCTGAGATACGGGGAAAACCCGTACCAGAGCGCCGCGCTCTACATGCCTACGCTGTCCGACCCGGTGTTCGAGCAGCACTCCGGCAAGGAACTCTCTTACAACAACCTGCTCGACCTCGACACGCTCCTCAAGGGACAGGCCATCTTCAAGGGGAGCAACGCGTGCGTCATCGTGAAGCACACGACCCCGTGCGGCATAGCGGAGGGGCAAGACGCGCTGTCGGCCTACGAGCGCGCGCTGGAGAGCGACCCTGTTTCCGCCTTCGGGGGCATCGTCGGCTTCACGGGGAGGGTGGACAAGGCGCTTGCGCAAAAGCTCGCGGAGCATTTCTACGAGATAGTGGCCGCGCCAGCGTTCGACCTGGACGCAGTGGAGTTTTTGAGGGCGAAGAAGCCGAATCTCCGCTTGCTCACAACCACCGGGTACTACATGCCAAGGGAGCAGGTGACAGCGAACAGATCGGGCTTTTTGGTCCAGAGCGAGACCTTGCCGCCACCGCCCGTGCAGTCGGAAGGCCACTGGGAGGGCAATCCCAGGCCTGATCTGTGGGGCGACCTGCTCTTCGCATGGAGGGCGGCCGCGCTCTCGAAGAGCAACGCCATCGTTCTGGCCAAAGACTTTGCCACCGTGGGCATAGGGGGCGGTTTCACCAACAGGGTGGACGCCGCGCGGTACGCTATCCTACAGGCCGGAGAGAGGGCGCAGGGCGCAGTCCTCGCATCCGACGCCTTCTTCCCGTTCCCGGACTCCGTTGAGCTTGCGGCCCATGCCGGCGTTGTCGCCATCATCCAGCCGGGCGGCTCGATCAAGGACGCGGACGTCGCGAGACGCGCGGTGGAATTGGGCCTGAGCATGTTTGTAGGCGGCCCCAGGACGTTCAGACATTGAAGAAGAAAATAAAGACCATCTTCGGCGACCCGGAAAAGGTAAACGTCCTCGTGCTGGGCAGCGGCGGCAGGGAACACTGTCTCGTGGAGGCGTTGTCTAAATCGCGGGTGACGGCCGATCTGCACTGCGCCACCGGCAACCCCGGCATCGCGAGCCTCGCGAAGGTTCACGACATTGACATCCGCAACAGGCACTCCGTCAAAAACCTCTGCGCCGCCTGCGAAATCGATTTCGTCGTGGTCGGCCCGGAAGCGCCGCTGGCGGAAGGAGTGGCGGACTGGCTCCGGGCGAGCGGGGTCAAGGTGTTAGGCCCAGGCGCGGACGGCGCGCAGCTCGAAAGCAGCAAGGCGTTCGCCAAGCTCTTCATGCGCCGGTACGGCATTCCCACGTCACCCTTTGACATCTGCGCGAACATCGACGAGTGCAAAGCTGCCCTGCTGTCCCGGACGCCCCCCTACGTCGTAAAGGCAGACGGGCTTGCGGCGGGGAAGGGAGTGTTCCTGCCGGACGACATCGAAGAGGCTCTGTCAATCTGCCGCAGCCTCATGAGAGGCGAAAAGCTCGGCGTCGCCGGCAGGAAGATCGTCATAGAGGACTTCTCGCCGGGCAAGGAGCTTACAGTCCTGGCGATTACCGACGGCAAAACGTACAGGCTGCTTGAGCCGAGCCGCGACCACAAACGGGCGTTCGACGGCGACGAGGGGCCAAACACCGGGGGCATGGGCGCCTACGCCCCAGTGACGCTGCCGCCCGGCGTGATGGACGTAGTAAGGGACAGGGTGATCGTCCCGACGCTGGACGGTCTCAGGAGCGAGGGCATAGATTTCCGAGGCGTCCTCTATATGGGCCTGATGTTGGACGAGACGGGCGAGCCGCCCTCCCTGTCGGTGATCGAGTACAACGTCAGGTTCGGCGACCCGGAGACTCAGGCCGTAGTGCCGCTCTACCGCGGTGATCTGGGCGTGGCCATGCTAGCGGCTGCGGAGGGCAGGCTGGACGCTTGCGAGGAAGCTGGCAGCTCGGGCTGTTCCCTCTGCGTCGTGATGGCTTCTGACGGCTATCCGGGAGATTTCAAGAGGGGGTTCCCGATATCGGGCCTCGACAGGACACTGCCCGGCGTACACGTCTACCACTCAGGGACAAGTTACGGGCATAAAAGAAGCGGGGCGGCCGCGAAAGACAGCAGAGAGGTGCTGACAGCCGGAGGGCGCGTCCTCTCCGTCGTGGGGGTAGGCGACACGTTCGCGGAGGCGAAGGCCAAGGCGTATGAAATGGTAAGCGCGATAAGTTTCGAGGGGGCGCGCTACAGAAAAGACATCGGACGGAGCGAGGATTAACAAAATTATGACAAAAGAGCCAATTATAGGGATTTTAACGGGCTCCGCGTCGGACCTGGGCGCGGCGTCAAAGGCGGCGGAGGTCTTAGCTGAGTTTGGCGTGCCGTTTGAGGCTGGCATAGCCTCCGCGCACCGTACGCCGGAGGACGTGGTGAACTACGCGTCCGGGGCCAGGGGGCGTGGCATAAGGGTGATCATCGCGATGGCCGGCCTCTCGGCCGCGCTGCCGGGGGTCATAGCGTCCCACACGACGCTCCCTGTGATCGGCGTCCCCATCGCGTCCGGGCCGCTGTCCGGGGCTGACGCGCTGCTGTCCGTGGCGCAGATGCCGCCCGGGATCCCGGTAGCGAGCATGGGCATAGACGGCGCCCGCAACGCCGCCATACTGGCGCTGCGCATAGTAGCGGTCTCGGACGACGATCTGGCCAAAAAACTGGACGCGTGGGGCAAAAAAGCCGCAGACGCGGTTCGCGCGAGCCGCGGGAAAATAACGGACATGCCGGGGATTCCAGCCATACCGCCAAGCGCGTTTGATAAAGATAAAGAGGAGGGATAAATGTGATCATAACGACGACGCCCACGATAGAGGGCTACAAGATCACGGATTACAGGGGCATAGTAGTGGGGGAAGTGGTGAGCGGCGTCAATTTCGTCAAGGACATCGCGGCCGGACTCACCAATTTCTTCGGCGGGAGATCCGGAAGCTACGAGAACGAGCTGATCGCGGCCCGTGAAAAGGCGATCTCCGAGATGAGCGAGAGGGCGGCCCGGCTGGGGGCGAACGCCGTAGTCGGAGTAGACATCGACTACGAGGTCCTGGGCCAGGGGAACAACATGCTGATGGTAACTGTGAGCGGCACCGC
>JAIRNC010000096.1 GCA_031258255.1 Synergistaceae bacterium | reverse complement strand
GTCGCTCCTGTTGGCCGGCGGCGCGGCGAACGTGCGCGTCAGCCACCAGAACGTCATGAGCGTGAACATACCGAAGTTCATCCTGCCGGAGAGGTCCGCGCAACTGAGCTACGGGCTCGCTTCCTCCCCGGGCAGCCTGGACGTGGCGCTTGAGCGCTTTTCGCTCGTCATTCGCCGCCTGGTGGACCTGGCTGCCGCGGAAAAGGGCCTCAAGCTGATGGCGCTTGAAATCGAGCGCACCCGCAGACGCGTCAACGCCTTGGAGCACGTCATGATCCCGTCGTTCACGGACGCCATCCGCAGCATCTCCATGAAGCTGGAGGAGAACGAGCGCTCCGTCCTGAGCAGGCTGATGGTCGTGAAGGAGATAGTGCGGGCGCACTGACGCCAGATCGCGGCTACTGACTGAACAGCGCGGCTAGGTTCCTGCCTAATGGCGGGCGCACTATGCCGCGCTCCGTTATGACCGCGGTGATGAGATCCGCGTCGGCGCAGTCGAAGGCGGGGTTGTATGCCTTTATGCCCTCCGGCGCCATGCGCTCCTTGAACCACATCTCCGTGATCTCCTCCGGGGGGCGCTCCTCTATGACGATATCCTCCGCGCTTCTGGCGGTCATGTCTATAGTGGAGGTCGGCGCGCACACGTAGAATGGCACGTCGTAGTGCTTCGCGATTATGGCGAGGCCCGAGGTCCCGATTTTGTTGCAGGCGTCGCCGTTGGCGGCGAGGCGGTCGCAGCCGACGAATATGGCCTGCACCCAGCCGTTTTTCATCACCTGAGACGCCATGCTGTCGCAGATGAGCGTGGTATCAGCCCCGATGGAGGACATCTCCAGCGACGACAGGCGCGCCCCCTGGAGGAGTGGGCGTGTCTCGCATGTGAACACGCGGAAGTTGAAGCCCTTCATGCGCCCCAGGTAAACAGGGGCCAAGGCCGTCCCGTACCTCACGGTCGCGAGCTGGCCCGCGTTGCAGTGGGTGAGTATGCCGTCCCCGTCCTTGATGAGGCTCAGGCCATGCTCGCCGATGGCGCGGCACACGCCGATGTCCTCGTCGTGAATGGCTATGGCCTCCGCGCGGAGTAGCTCCACGATCCGGGAGACGGGCAGCGCGCTGTTGCGCCGCGCCGCCCCCTCCATGCGCCCCAGCGCCCAGAAGAGGTTCACAGCCGTCGGGCGGGAGGTGGCGAGGTAACTGCTGGCGGCCTTGAGCCTGCCGTAAAAAACATCGTAATCGTCGGAGTCTATTTCAAGCGCCGCCAGGTACAGCCCTATCGCGGCCGCTACCCCTATGGCGGGGGCGCCGCGCACCTGCAGCGAGCGTATGGCGCGATGGATGTCCTCCTGCTTCGTGAGATAGATGATCTCGAAAGCCCCCGGGAGCTTCGTCTGATCTATTATGGCGAGCGCGCCGCGCTCCTCGTCGAGGGACACCGTCTCGTATTCCGTTATGTTTTTGATCATTTTGCCACCCATTCTTTTATCTTTTAGTTACGACTGTCATATTATAGGCCCTTTATTTCAAGAGCCGCATGGACGTAGCGATCCGCACCGCGTCCGCGCGGTTTATGGCGCCGAGTTTGTTGTAGACGCTCCTTATGACGCTCTTTACCGTGTTGATGGACAGCGAGCTCGCCGCGGCGATCTCATCGCGGGTCAGGCCCAGGGAAAGCGTGTTGAGGATCTCTGTCTCGCGCTTCGAGAGCTTGCCGTAACGTGCCGTCTGATGGCCGTCGTAGTGCCTGTCGTATTCGCTCGTGAGGGACGTGAGCCTCTTCGCGTGAGTGGACGCTTTCCTTGAAACGTCGTCCAGCCAGCCGCTGTCGAATTCAAATTTATCATATTTTTTGGCCGCCTCGGCCAGTCTCCTCATGTTGCCGGCGCTCTCGACGAATGGCGCTATTATCTTGTTTCCCCGCGCCATTTCGTAGGCATCCCGGAAAAGCAGGAGCGCGCGCTCCGTGTCACCGAGCTTGAGGTACGCGACTGAGTGCAGTACAAAGCACTTGAGCACGTTTATCCATCTGCCCTGCATCCTGTATATTTCCTCGTTGTGCTCCAGGAACGCTATGGCCTCGTGATATCTCCCGGTGCCGATGAGGCATTCCGCCTGAATTATCTTTTCTCGCCCTCCGATTACGAGGGGGCGGTTCTTTTTTGCCTCGCTCAGTTCCGGGGAGACGATCCACAGCGCCAGCGAGCTGTAATCTCCGACTGCTATGTAAATCGTCCCCATCGCGCAGTCCCTCATCTCGTAAAGCTCGACGAGATCCCTCTCGTCTATGTAGTCCCTCACGAACGTGAGGTGGGTCATGCACTCGTCCAAATCGCCCTGCATTATGGCCGTTTTGGCAAGTATTATGTGGGCGTTGCCGAGTATGTCGTGCTGCCCCGCGTCCATTGCGGCAAAAACAGCCTTGTGGCCGTACTCTTTGGCCGTGTCGAAGTTGAACCTGTGATAACCGGCCTCGGCGGAGAACAGGTAATTGAGCCCGCTGCCGCCGCCTTTTGCCACCCTCACGTAGTACGGCATGGTATCGTTGATCTCTTTTTCCGCGCGCTCGAAAGCGCCGGGCAGGTCGTTTTCCACGGAAAAGACGTCGATGTTCCTGACGTGCATGTAATTCTTCGATTCCGATCCGTCAGGCAGGCAGTCGCTGGCGAGCTTGAAGTACTTTGCGAAAATGGGTTTTGCGCGCAGCATGTTGACCTGCCCCATCAGCCAGTAAGCCTCGCCCAGGAGCGGCATCGCGTCAGGCGGCACGAGTTTTCCGACGAGTCCGCTAAGGATTTCGTCAGCCCTGTCGAATTCCAGCTTGTTGACGAGGGCGACTGCGGTCATGAACTCCGCTATGGGATTTTTCTCGACGAACGCCTTGCTCAGAAGCGACAGCTTTTTTAGGATGTAATTAGCGTGCTCCGTGCTGTAAACGACGTTTGCGGTCGAATACTCGGCTATCGCCCTGAGCATCCCGTCCGGGCTGCCGCACCTTTCGTAGCAGTCTATCGACTCAAGGTAGTAGCCCAGGCTGAAAAACTTATCCCCTGACCGGCGCCAGAAGTCACGCTTCTCCTCGTCGCTCAACATGAATTCCTTCGCGGCGAGGAACGCGCGGTACATCTTGTGGAACGCGAAGAACCCTGACACGCTGTCGCTCGTGATAAAGAGATTGGATTTCAGTATGCCGTCGGCCTCGGCCTGGTTGATATCGGCGATGCCCCTGGATATGTCGTAAGTGAAGCGATGGAGCAGGGACAGCTTTATGAGCTTCTTTTTGACCTCTATGGGGTAGGCTGCAAAAAATTTCCGCTCGAACATATCGTAAACGACTCCCGCTTTCGACTTAAGGGTGGCAGAGGGCCTGACGTCGAACTCGTTCGCGATGAGGTAGAGGACCATCGGCCAGCCATCCACGTTGTTTTCGAGCTCTTTCAGCCTTTCGTCAGTCAGTTCATACCCGTAGAGGCTGAACAGCTGACGCGCCTCGTCGGGCGTGAACTTCAGGTCGTCCGAAGTGACCATGAAGAGCCGCCCGCTTTGCAGCGCGCCCAGGCCGATGTCCGTCTTGGTGTCGGAGAGCAGCGTCAGGCAGAAGTTCTCGAGATTCGCCCCTATGAAGTCTTCGAAAAAAGACAGTATCTCGCTGTCTGAAATGTTCCCGAAATCGTCAACCACGAATAACAGCTGCTCGCCGTCGTAGACCTCTTTGGCGAGTATGCGCAGGAACGAGTCGAAGGACTGGCTGTTCAGGGGGAAGCCCAGGGAGCGCAAATTCGCCGCCATCTTAGGGAATACGGTGCTAACGGCGTTGACGAGGCTATCCCAGAAGTGACCTATCGTGTTGTCAAGCCGCCCTACCCTCATCCATACGACGCGGGCGGGCGCGCGTCTGACGAAGGCGGAGACCTCGCTGGTTTTGCCGTAGCCGGGAGGTGCCAGCACGATCACGAGCGCGTTTTGGACAGCACGCTCCAGCAGCCGAGCAACCCGTGGGCGTTCGAGAAGCCCGGCCCTCGTCGGAAGGGACGTATGTGCGCTTTTCATGGGACCTCCACTCCCCGCTCTCTGTTCGTAATTATGTATATTATACAAAGTTTTTTACCAAAAGGGTGTATTTTGTACAAATAAAGTATTGGTAGAATATATAGAGTTCTTGTGGTTGGGCAGGAATTTTGTCAAGGGTGGTTGAGCTGAAATGAAAAGTCTGGGCAGCGGACAGGGCAGAAGCATATACGGCTATGCGGCAGTCAATTTTGGGTACACGTTGCTTTACATGGCGGCGTCGTCGTTTCTGATGTATTTTTACACGGACGTAGCAACAGTCTCCGTCGGCGCTGTCTCCGTCATCCTGTTCGTGTCCCGTTTCTTCGACGTGGCCATCGACCCCTTTATTGGCTATTACATGGACAAGAGATCCACGAGATACGGGAAGTTCAAGGGATATATCTACTATTGGGCGTTCCCGTCGTGCGCTTTGTTCGCGGCGATGTTCCTGCCGTCGCCCTTTGCCGGCGCCATGTCGGTCGCGTGGCGTCTTTTCGCGTGCATGGCGTGGGGCTTCTGCCTCAGCATGATAGAGGTGTCGAATTTACCCCTGCTGTCGCTAATTTGCAGCAACGAGCGCGGGAGGAGCCTAGCCAATACGACGAGGGTCAGCGCCAGCATCGTGGCGGTGCTAGCCGTGTCCTGCCTGACGTTCAAGCTGGTCACGGCTCTGGGCGGCGGGTCCGAGGAGAGGGGCTTTGCCGCTGCCGCTCTCGTCATCGCGGTCTGCGCGCTCGCTTCCTTCCTCTGCGGCGCAAGGAACATCACGGAGAGGGGAGAGGCGGAGAAGAGCGCGCTCCCCTTTCTGGAGACGCTCCGTGAGGTTTTCCAAGACCGTAGGCTCGTGTTCCTGTACTTGCTCGTGATGTGCGATCAGATAGTCATTCTGACCAGGACGCAGTCCGCGCTCTATTATTTGAAGTATTGCGTCATGAGGGCAGATCTCGTCCCGGTGTTTTTCATGACCGGCATAGTGAGTTCGATCGCCACTCAGCCGCTCGTGTTCATGGCCTTGAAGCGTTACGGCATCAGGCGCCTCATGGTCTGTGGCTATCTCGCTGGCGCGGCCGCGATGATAGCAACAGGGGCGGCCAGGATGTCCGTCTCTGGCATTCTGACCTGCGCTGCCGTCTACGGCGCCGCTACGGCGTTTCCGTCAAACCTTATTTTCGTCTGCGCGGCAGATCTTTCGGACTCGCTGTCTGGCAGGAGGAACGCGAGCTTCTGCGGGACGATAAGCTCGCTGCTCATGGTGGCGTCCAAGATAGGCTCAACGGTCGCGGGGTCTGCGGTCGCGCTCGTGCTTTATCTCGTGTCATACGTGCCGAACGCGGAACAGAGCGCTCGCTCGCTTCTGGGGATAAAAATCTGCTTCTTCTGGTTCTCCGCCGTGCTCCTGTTGATCTGCGCGTTTTTCGCCTATATGTCGTTTAACCCTGGTGACAACGCCCCGAAGGAGCGCCGGGAGGCCTCGTTCGAGCCAGGGGATGTCCCCGTCATGCTGACAGGCAGCCTCGGGGCCGGCATCGACTGACGCGGTCGCGGTCACAGCCCTACGGTGTATTTTTCCACCGGGGCGAAGGCATCGGTGAAAGCGGCGATCTTGGCGGAGAACGGCCTCGTCCACCTGTGGGCCAGGAGCTTCTCCATGTAGGCGCTCTCCGGCTCCGGTTCGTGGGACGGCTCGGAGGCGAGCGCCACCACCATGATGTTCTGACGCCTCGACTCGTCGTTGGGATACGTGGCCGGGAATATCATCACGTAAGGGAACGACGCGGCGATGCTGGAATATATGCCGCTGAAGAGGTTGTGGTCTATGGATGATATTATGTTGACGATGAATACCCCGTCCGGCGCCAGCAGATCGCGCACCTTAGACATGCACTCCGCTGTCGTCAAGTGGAACGGGATGTTGTAGGACGAGCCGAAGACGTCCTCGAATATCGCGTCGTACTTTCCCTTGCCGGAAACTGCCTCCCTGTTGAGAAAGCTGCGCGCGTCCTCATGATATATCGTCTGCCCTGGCCTGTCCGCCAGATGAAAGTATTCCCGGGCGATGGCCGTGATGCCGGGGTCCATCTCCACCACGTCTACGGAGACCTCTGGCCTGGTGGCGGTGATGTGCTTCGGCACGCAGTAACCCCCGCCGCCGAGCATCAGCGCCCTCCTGGCGTCCGGCTTGTAGTGGAAGGCCAGGTCGTAAAATTTCGTGTAGTCGCTGTAGAGTTCCGACGGGCTGTCGATGTACATGAGTGACTGCGCGCCCATCGGGTCCGTCTGCAAGATCCGTATCTTCCTGCCGCTGCCGAAAGCGTTCATGTCCATTATCCTTACCGCGTTGTACTGAGTGTCGATGTTCAAACCAACAGGGGTCATGGGCAAAACACCAGCCTCGTTCAATATTCCAAGTGATATCGACAGTATCGCGAGCATCAGCGGCGGGATTGTTTTGGAAGCCTTGCCGCCGTAATTCAGGACGAACGCCACGGCCGCCAGTACCGCCGCTACTATAAAGAGAATCGTCCTGGATGAAAAGAGCG
Organism: Synergistaceae bacterium; assembly: GCA_031258255.1. GTDB lineage: Bacteria > Synergistota > Synergistia > Synergistales > Synergistaceae > JAIRNC01. The sequence continues at coordinate 657 of JAIRNC010000096.1, read as the reverse complement.
AAATCAGCACAAATCCGCCCAGGAATGTCCCGAGTATGCTGCCGGCGGATGAGAGCGCGGAAAACCTCCCCACCGTGGCGCCGGCCTTGCCGAGGTTGTTTATCGCAAGTCGCACCACGAACGGCGAAACCATGCCCAAGAGCGCGCTGGGCACCGAAAAGAGGCATATCGCCGCGATGACGGAGCCGAGGTATATGTTCGACGCTCCACGCGACAGGGCGTTTAAGAGCGGGTTCGCCACCAGAGCCACGAACGCCGTCACGAGAGCCGCCGCGCCTACGATCCAGGCGAGCAGCGCCGCCCTGGGGTATCTGTCCGACACGACGCCGCCCATCCAGTAACCAACGGTGAGACTCAGCATGATTACCCCTATCAGCGATGTCCAGACGACGAGCGATGTCCCCATATAAGGCGCCACGACGCGCGAACCCGCCATCTCCAGCACCATGACGCACATTCCGCACAGAAAAGACGCGGCGTAAAGGCTAATCGTGGTGGTCTCCCCGACAGCCCCCTCGACGGCAACCTTCTTCTTAGACTTGTACAGCTTCAAGCCCTCCTAAAGCCCTGTCACTCAGGCGTTTTTTGTCGAAACGCCCTCCATTATAGCATCACCAGCAAGCGCAGGGCCGTATTATTGTCGCGGTCCGGTTCGCG
>JAIRNC010000048.1 GCA_031258255.1 Synergistaceae bacterium | reverse complement strand
AAAAAATACAGATGATCAAAATGCTTACCGCTTTCACCGAGGAAATAGACGACGCTGAAACCGCCGTAGCGGAAATTCTGGATCAGCTTGACTTGGATAACAATTTACTGGCAAATTCCGTAGGCATCCTGCACTGTTCATGCGACTTCGACGAGAGCAGCGTCGTGAAAGACCTCTGCTCCAGCCTGCCGTTCGACGTGGTGGGCAGCACGTCGTTGAGCGTCCAGGTCCATGGGATAATGAGCCAGCTCGCTCTCACGCTCTCCGTCCTCACCAGCGACGACGTGAGGTTCGTCTCCGGCGTGTCGGACGCCATATCGGACGACATGTGCGGACCGGTGGCCGAGGTATATGAAAGGGTCATAGGCAGCCAGGCTGAGAAACCAGCCCTCATCATGCCCTTTATCCCGTTCATGCCTGTCATCGGCGGAGACGAGTTCATCGAAAAGATCAACGAGCTCTCCGGGCGCGCGATACCGGCCTTCGGTACGCTCGCAATCACGAGCGAAGAGGATTTCAGCAGGGTCTACACCATATACAACGGGGAACTCTACCCCGCTTCCCTCGTGTTGCTGGGCCTGATCGGCGATGTCAACCCGCTGTTTTTCAGCGCGTCCGTCGTGGAGAACAACATCTTAAAACAGAAGGCCGTAGTGACCGACGTCCAAAAAAACGTGCTCAAGACGGTGAACAACATGACAGCGGTAAAGTACCTGGAGTCGATCGGCCTCGTCTCTGGCGGCAAGGTTTCGTCATTCGAGGCCATGCCGTTCGTGGTCAAGCTGGAGGACGGCTCGCTTCTGACGCGGGCGTGCATCAGCTCCACCCCGGACGAGGAGATCATTCTGTGCGGGTCTATCCCGGCAGGCGCCACGCTGGCCGTGGCCACGATGGGCTATGACGACATCATATCGTCCACCGGGGGCAAGGTGCAGGAGGCGCTGGAGAAGAGCCAGGGCAGGAACATACTGATTTACTCGTGCGTGGCGCGCAACTGGACGCTAGGCACAAAGGTGATGGCCGAACACGAGGAGGTCGGCAAGTGTATAGGGGACGCCGTGCCCTTTCACTTTGCCTACTCCGGAGGAGAGATATTCCCCGCCTTTTTCAAGGACGGAAGCGTATCCAACCAGCTTCAGAACGACACTATGATCCTATGCGTACTGTGAGGTTGTCATGAATCATGAGTATAGAGGCAAATCAGGCCGCGCCTGACATCCAGGTGAGTGCGGCCCCGGACGGCGAGGGTGCGGAGAACGCCCTGCTGAGAGCCGAGAACCAAGAGCTCCAGACGCAGATAAAGAAGCTCAACCGTCAGTTCGCGGCGCTCCAGAAGACCATAGCGAGGGCCGAGGCCGTCTACACCACCCGGGACAGGCTGGCATCCATCCTCAACGCCGAGCGGTCCAAACAGGAGCGGTTCCTGAACATGATGCTTGAGAACAGCCCGAACATCATCCTGCTGCTGGATCAAGACGGAAACCTGGCCTATTGCACGAACGCCTTTCTGCGCATCGCCGGCATCTCAAATTTCGGCCTGATCGACGGCAGACACTTCACGGAGGTCTTCGAACGCTTCAACAGCCCGAACCTGCTGCGGCACGTCACAAAGAGGGTGAATCTAGCGCTCGAACATTACGGCACGGTAATAGGGCAGGAGACCATCAACATGGGAGACGGACCGTGCGTGTACAACATCACTACCACCGCCATGCGCAACGAGGACGGTGTCGTGGAGGGCATACTCTCGCTGTACCACGACATAACCGAGACACTTCGCGCCAAGGAGGCGGCAGAGGCGGCGAACAGGGCTAAGAGCGAGTTTTTGGCGAGCATGAGCCATGAGATCCGCACCCCGCTGAACGCCGTCAACGGACTTGCCGAACTCGAACTGCGGAAAAAACTGCCGCAGGACACGCTCGCTAACCTCGAAAAAATATACGGCTCTGGCGTGACCCTGCTCAACATAATCAACGACATACTGGACATCTCGAAGATCGAGTCCGGGAAATTCGAACTGATCCCTGTAGAGTACGAGATGGCCAGCATCATAAGCGACACTGTGAGCATGAACGTCGTGCGCATCGGCTCCAAGCCGATCACGTTCAAGCTGGAGGTGGACGAAAACCTTCCGAACATGCTGTTCGGCGATGAGCTCCGGATCAAGCAGGTGTTGAACAACCTGCTCTCCAACGCCATAAAGTACACGCCGCAGGGGATCGTCGAGCTAGGGTTTTCGTGCGTCAGGGAGGGAGACGAGGCCTGGCTCGACTGCTACGTGAAGGACTCCGGCATAGGCATTTCGAAGGAAAACATCGCCAAGCTCTTCAACGACTACCAGCAGGTCGATATGGAAAAACACCGCGCCATAGAGGGGACGGGACTCGGCCTATCTATCGCGAAGAGGCTTGCGCTGATGATGGGCGGAGACATAACCGTCGAGAGCGAATACGGGCACGGCAGCAAATTCACCGTGCGCATCAGGCAGGGCATAACTGACCCGCGTCCCATCGGGAAGGAGAACGCGGAAAACCTGCAGGGGTTCCGTTTCCTGGAGGGACGGAACAGACGGGTGAAGAACATCGACTACGTACCTATGCCGTACGGCAAGGTCCTCGTCGTAGATGACGTGAGCACGAACCTCGACGTGGCCCGCGGCATGATGGTTTCCTACGAAGGGCTCGTGATCCACTGCGTGACCAGCGGCAGGGACGCGATAGACCTGATCCGCAAAGAGGAAATCCGATACGACATAGTGTTCATGGATCACATGATGCCCGATCTGGACGGCATTCAGACGGTCAAGATAATCAGGAACGAGATCGGAAGCGAGTACGCCAAGGCCGTCCCTATAGTGGCGCTCACGGCAAACGCGATAGTGGGCAACGACAAGATGTTCCTGGAAAACGGGTTCCAGGCGTTCCTCACGAAGCCAATAGACGTGGCGAAGCTGGATGCCGTGCTCCGTCAGTTCGTCAGGGACAAGCAGAGCCCGGAGACGATCCGGGAGGCGGAGGAACGGTCGCGCGGGAATGACGGGAAAGGCGACTACGAGGCCATCCTGGCTGGCCTGCTGGAGAAGACGCGGATCAGCGGCATGGACATAACAGCCGGGCTGAAGCGTTTCAACAATGTCCCGTCTATCTACATGGGCGTCATCAAGTCCTTCATACAGAACATGCCGAAATTCCTGACCGTGCTGAGGGGTGTCACGGAAGGGACTCTCTCCGAATACGCCGTCACAGTGCACGGGGTCAAGGGGAGCTGCTACGGGATATGCGCAGACGAGGCGGGACGAATGGCAGAGGCGCTCGAGATCGCGGCGAAGAGCGGCGACTTCGCGCGCGTCATGGCCGGCAATGAGACGTTCATCGGCACGGCCTACGACCTGCTCACCCAGCTCGAAGCCCTCTCCAAGAGCGCCGACGACGTGAGTGACGAAACGGACAGCGACAAGAACGCGCTCCCTGAGCCTGACCGCCCGCTCTTGGCTAAAATGCTGGAGGCGAGCCAGAATTACGACATCGACGCGATGCAAGGCGTCATGGACGAGCTGGAGCAGTACAAATACGAGTCCGGCAGCGAGCTGATATCGTGGCTGAAGGAACGGCTCGTCAACTTCGGGTATGAGGAGATAACGGAGAAGCTGGAGGAAACGCTCCGCGTTTGACGCGCGTTTGGCGCGTATTCGCCGGCACTGCTTCACGCTTGCCTCGCTCGCTGTCCTCAGCGTACCGTAAGTACGCTTCCGGGCGCTCGTTCGGCAATCCCTCGCATTGCCGACGAATACGCGCCAAACGCATGTTTTTCGGCGGCAGGGACGTGCGTCTCGCGGCTTCGCCGGCGTGACGCGTCTCACTATGAATCATTCAATATCGAGACAGACGGTCACTGCCAGCCCTCCTGACGGGACATTGGACGCGAATATAACGCCCCCGTGGCGCTCTATTATTCGCTTCGCTATCGCAAGCCCCAGGCCCACTCCGCCCTGCGACATCTCTCTTGCGGTGTCGGTGCGGTAATATGGCATGAAAATTTTTTCAAGCTCGTTCTCCGGCACGCCGTCTCCGTGATCGCGGACGGATATGACGGCGCGCGTTCCTTCGCGGCGCGCGCTTATCTCAATTGCCGAGCCTTGAGGCGCGTGGCGCGCCGCGTTGTGGATCACGTTGCCGAGCGCGCGTTTTAACAGCGCGGAATCGCCCGTGACGTACAGTTCACTGAGATCAGTTTCGATCTTTTTATCCGTCATCCCGCAGAGAAATTCAGCGTCCTCCACGATGGAGCTGATCACGCCGCTGACGTCCACCTCTTCCGAGCGCGTCACCGGCGTCGCGGTACGGGTCAGTTCCAGCAGTTCCTCAACCATTTCGTCGATGCGCTCTATCTCGATATCGATGCGGTCAATATACCCCTCCGCCTCCGGGCCGGATATTTTTCGCAGGATTGCCGAAGCTACGCCCATCCGCTGAAGCGGCGAGCGGATCTCATGGGATACGTCGCTCAAGAGCCTTTTTTGTGAATATACCAGATCCTCCACGCGCCCGGCCATGACGTTGAAGTTCTTCCCAAGGCCCGATATCTCTATAGCGGTTGCGGAAAGCGGGGATCTGTCGGAAATCAGGGGAAAGCTCGCGCGGGGACCGAACGGCGGGGCTGGAACGGGAAATGACGTATCGATCAGCCCGTCGGATATTTTCTCCAACGAAAAGATGTAAGATATATTGTCGAGACCGGGAACAATTACTACGATTACGGCGTTGAGTGGGAGCGATACGAACATCCGTTAATTGCCATTATTTTGTCGTTTTCCTACGCGCTCGGGATAATAGACGTCGCCTGGGGCGAGGACAGGGACGTTTACGCCGACTGGGGACGCCGTGTTCCGGTCGCGTTCAGAATCAACCAGCTTGGCGCGTATCTGCTCGGATTATCCGGCTCATATAGCGCGCCTGATGAACCTGAAGCGAAAATCGAAGGCGGGTTCACGATGCTGCCCGATTACACAATCATCGTCCCCGACAGCTCGAACAGGCTTACGCACGAACTCTACTTTGAAAAACTGTTCACCAAGGTATCGACAACTGATGAGGCCTCAATTTTCAAGCTCGACTTTGAAACAGCGGTTCGTGCCATAGGCAACGGCACGAGCGTCGCAGATTTGCGCAAGTATCTGTCAGCTTCGGACAAGCCGATGCCGAAAAATGTAGCAAGCGCCTTGGACGATTGGGAAAAACAGGCCGGGCGTATCAACTTGCTGAATACCCCGCCGAGGACTTGGCAGGGTATCGCGAGGCCTCTCCGCTCGCGTTTGGTTTGAGGGATATCGCGCTATCCGGGCAGACATTCGCCCTCCGTCCGTATCAATCGGAGGCGGCGGATCTGTTCCACGCAAACGGCACTGCGCGCGGCGGGCACGGCGTCATTGTGTTGCCGTGCGGCGCGGGCAAGACCATAGTCGGCATGTCGGCGATGGCCAAGCTGCAAACGGAGACACTCATACTCACTACCGCGATTACCGCTGTGCGCCAGTGGATTGCCGAGCTGACTGACAAAACTTCGCTCACGGCCGACCAGATTGGAGAGTACAGCGGCGACAAGAAAGAAATCAAGCCCGTCACTATTTCGACATACCAAATCCTTGGAGCGTCCGAAAGACACCGCGAATTGATAAACAGCCGCGAATGGGGGCTGATTATTTACGACGAGGTACACACTCTGCCCGCTCCGGTGTTTCGCATGACGGCAGAGCTGCAATCCAAAAGACGGCTCGGGCTCACGGCGACTCTGATCCGCGAGGATGGCCTACAAAGCGATGTGTTTACATTGATCGGCCCCAAACGGTACGAGGTGCCTTGGAAGGTCCTTGAAAAGAGCGGCTACATCGCAAAAGCTGAATGTTTTGAGGTGCGGGTGCCGCTCGCGGAAAGCGCGCGCATGGATTATGCCGTCTCCGATAAGCGTCGAAAGTTCCGCATAGCCGCCGAAAATACGAATAAGCTCCAGTTTTTACAGCAGCTATTGAAAGAACATTCGGGACGGCATATTCTGGTTATCGGCTTGTACATCAGTCAACTTGCGTTTATAGCGGAGATGCTGAACGCGCCAATTATCACGGGCAAAACTAAAAGCGGCAGACGCGACGAATTGTATCAGCGGTTCAGAGACGGTGAGTTTCCGGTCATCATCGTGTCAAAGGTCGCAAACTACGCCATAGATTTGCCAGACGCGAATGTGGCCATGAGTTACCGGATCGTTGCAAATTAATCAGTTGTTTTTCAGCTCGAAGGACTCGGAGAAGGCGAACAGCCTGTAGTGGCGGGCCTGTTTCGGAATCTCCCTGGCGTAATCGGGGGGCCAGCCGGGCGGCGTGCCTTTTGTCTTGATATCCTCGTATCGCCTGTTGCCCCTTATGAGCAAGAAGACGCGGAGCACCCTCCGGTCAGGGTCTAGGACGAACCTCGCGTCCATCACGCCGTTTTCCCTTGGCTGCCTACCGCCGCCCCTCATGTCCTTGATGTAAAATATCCCTTCCTCTTCTTTTTCGTCGTATAATGTGATGTTGCACTCTATCGCGCCCAAATAGAGGAGTTCGTCGTTTTTGTGAAGGCGCAGCTCGGTCTCGGGGGAAAGGGACCTGTTCCATACGAGATTGAGGTATTTGCCTGTATAGGCATCCTTTGCGCCAGATTTAAGCCACAGGGGGCGGGCAAACGGCAGGCCCGAGCCGAATAGCGCCCAGTTTTTGAGAGAATCTGGCCTTAATCGCGACGGGACCGACTCTAGTTTGTCATCGATACCGCTTATCCTGATTTTGAGTATATCGCCTGACACGGCGACTACGTCCATTATGGAGTAACCAGACCGGATGCCGTATACAATCCTGCACGTGCCGTTTTTCCTGACGGCGCCATTTTTCATTTGGGTATCGACGACGCTTATGACGCCGTCCCAGCTAAACGGCGGCGCGAGCGCGGCAGGCGCGAAGATTTTCCTGTAAAGATCCACGCTCCTGGGCAGGCCGTAACCACAGAAGTCGGCAGGCATCTTCAGCATGGAGAATATCTGGTCTGCCCTGTCCTGGGCCGCGGCCGCGTCTGCCACATAGTTGCCGGTCTCCATCATGGCGACAGCGCCAGTCGTCATCCCGGCCACTATCATGGAGAGGATTGACAGGGACGCCAGCGCCTCCAGCAGTATGAAAGAGTGGCGCGCGCGTTTTTCTCTAGGCATATTCATGGTGCACCTCCGTAGTTCCGGGCCAACTATATTCGGTTTATTTTTGCAGCCAACGCATTAACGCTTGAAAATGATGATATAATGTAAATCGTCCTGTGAAGTGTAGCCTGATTATAAATAAAATTGATCGGCAAAATTATCGCAAAATTGCGGGAATTGCCCTTTTACGTGATAAAATCCGTGGCATAAAATGTATTAGGCGTTATAATAAAACACTAAGCACTGTCTCCTCGGCGAGGCGAGTAAAATCATTTTAATTTAAAAAGGAGTGATCGGCAATGAAGAAAGGTCTCTTAGTTCTGGCAGTAATCGTAGTGCTGTTAGCAGGGTGGCAGATGTCCCGAAGCAGGAACGCGGAGCAGACAGAGCCGCCGACGACGCAGGTGGCCGAGTCCCAGGCAGTCGATTCACCGGCCGCCGCGCAGGAAGACGGCAAACCCGTGTATGGCGGGGTCCTCAAGTGGCACGAGGTGGCAAACCCGCCTAAGCTCGACGTCCACATGGCGACCGACACCACCTCCGCGCGAGTGATATTCTGCATCTTCGAGAACTTAGTGACCAGCAGCCTGGACGGACAGAGCGTGATCCCTCAGCTCGCCGAGAGCTGGAGCGCCTCCGAGGACGCGCTCACCTGGACGTTCAATCTGCGGAAGGGCGTCCGCTTCCACAAGGAGACAGAGGGAGGCAAGCCGACCGAAAACGGCGGCCGCGAGGTCACTGCCGCAGACTGGAAGTGGACGTTCGAGCGCATGGTACGCGACAAGTCCCCGCGCGCTTATTTCATAGACTGCATAGCGGGGTATGAGGATATGGCCGAGGGCCGGGCCGACGAGTGGTCAGGGATAAAGGTCGTGGACGACTACACGATCGAGTTCACCCTCAAGGAGCCGTTTTCCCCGTTCCTATCGGTGCTGGCCTACAACTCGTTTGGCGTCGTCCCGAAAGAGGACATCGAAAAGTGGGGCGCGGACTTCAACTTCCACCCTGTGGGAACAGGCCCGTTCACGTTCGAGGAGTGGGTGCAGGATCAGCGCGTGACGCTCAAGAAGAACCCGGAATACTGGGGCAGGGACGAGGACGGCAGCCAGCTCCCGTACCTGGACGGATGGGAGCTGGTCGTTATCCCGGACGGCACCGTGGCGTGGGAGGAGTTCAAGAAGGGGAACATCGACATCATGCGCGATGTGCCTGACAACCTCGTGACCGACGCCCGCGGCCTTTTGGGCGACAAGATGCTGGAGGCGCCGCAGCCCGGGACATATTACTTCGGCTTCAACATGCAGAGGGAGCCCTTCAAGAGCAACAAGGCGCTCCGCCACGCCATCAACTACGCCGTGGACCGCGAGAGGATAAACGACCTCGTGCTGGAGGGGCTGTGGTCGCCGGCGAAGGGCGTGCTGCCCCCGTCAATGCCCGGCTACAACCCTGATCTCGCGGGCTACTCGTTTGACCCGGAAAGGGCGAAGCAGCTTTTGGCCGAGGCGGGATTCCCGGACGGTTTCGAGACGACGCTGCAGGTAAACCAGAACGTGAGGCACAAGGCAGTAGCCGAAGCGGTGCAGGCACAGGTCGCGGAGCTGGGGATCAAGCTGAACGTCCAGATAGTCGACTGGGGTGTCCACCTCGACACGCTGGACCGGGGCGAGACCGACATGTACCGTATGGGCTGGGTCGTGGATTACCTCGACCCCGACAACTTCCTCTACGTCAACCTGCACTCCAGCAACTTCGGCGCGAAGGGCAACTACTCGTTCTATGGCAACCCAGAGGCCGACAAGCTCATGGAGGAAGGACGCACTGAGACTGACCCGGCCAAGCGGATCGAAATATACCGGAAGGCCGAGCAGATCATAGTCGACGACGCCCCGTGGATGTTCCTGTTCTATTATTACAACAACATGGCGACCCAAAAGTGGGTGAGCGGCGCTACCCTGCCGGCTTTTGGCAACTACACCGCCAGGATGGACAACGTTTGGCTGACTGAGAGATAGGCTCTGACATGTTCTCTCACGTCGTAAGGAAACTGCTGCAGTCCATACCGGTCGTGTGGGGGGTTGTGACGGCAGTCTTTATACTGATGGCTGTCGTCCCGGGCGATCCGGCGCGTCTCATGGCAGGGCAGCGGGGCGACCCCGCGACGATCGAGAGGATCAGGCACGACCTGGGGCTGGATCTCCCGCTCACGCGGCAGTACACGAAATTCATAGGGGAGCTGATACGCGGCGACCTGGGCATGTCGTACCGTAACAACGAGCGCGTGGCCAGCGCGATAAAGACGCGCTTTGCCGCCACGATCAGGCTCACGGTGTGGGCGATGCTCCTGGCCGTCGCGATCGGCCTCACGACCGGCATAATATCGGCGTCCCGGCCCAATTCCCCCTTCGACTACGGCGCTATGTTCGTCGCGGTCTCCGGCGTGAGCGCGCCGGTATTCTGGGTCGGGCTGCTTCTTCTTCTGGTGTTCGCCTATAGCCTGGACTGGATCCCCGGCATAGGCGCCGGGAACGGCGGCTGGAAGTACCTGGTGCTGCCGGCGGTGACGCTGGGCGTGAGGCCGGCGGCGATCATCGCCCGCCTCACCCGCTCCTGTATGCTGGAGGTTATGAGCCAGGACTACATACGCACGGCGCGGGCCAAGGGCGTCAAGGAGAGCGTCGTCATCATAAAGCACGCCCTCAAGAACGCCATGATACCGGTCGTCACGATAATAGGCACGTCCGTCTCGGATCTTTTGTCAGGGGCTGTCCTCACCGAGAGCATCTTCGCCTGGCCCGGCCTTGGGCGTCTCGCCGTCGAGGCGCTGGTGAACAGGGATTTCCCCATGATCCGCGGTGTGGTGATTGTGATGGCTCTCACGTTCCTAGTCGCGAACCTCATAGTGGATATTTCGTATGGGTTCTTCGACCCGCGCGTGCGGTACGAGGGGGAGCGGTGAACCATGCGCGCCCTGGCCGCTGATAAAGCCACTAAAAAACCGGTACGCGCCGAGGCCGGCGAGAGCCTCCTCAAGGAAGCGTGGATCAGGTTCCGGCGCAACAAGCTCGCGATGATAGGTCTGTTTATGACGGTCTCCATAATATTGGCGGCGATATTCGCGGGCGTGCTCGCGCCGTATGACCCCACGACACAGCTCGCCTTCACCGTCGACCCAGCGCTCAAGCTGGCCGCCCCTTCCGCGCAGCACCCTATGGGCAACGATCTCTACGGCCGCGACATACTGAGCCGCGTACTTTACGGCGCGCGGATATCGCTGGAGATAGGCATATTCGCCACGCTAGTCACCGTAATGATAGGTGTGCCGCTCGGCGCCGTAGCGGGTTACATGGGCGGAATATGGGACGACCTCATATCGTGGCTCGTCAACGTCATATTCGCCTTCCCCTTTATACTGTTCGTCCTGGCCGTCGTGTCGGTCTTCCGAAACCCCAGCCTCTACCTCGTCTTCGTGGCCATTGGCCTAGTCAACTGGGTGTCGTTGTGCAGGATCACGCGCGGACAGTTCATCTCCCTTCGCGGGAGCGAGTTCGTCGAGGCCGCACGCGCCCTGGGCCTCCCGACACGGCGGATCATATTCCGCCACATACTGCCCAACGCCATAGCCCCCATAATCGTCCAGGCCACGCTCGGGATGGGAGGGATCATCACGCTGGAGGCCGGGCTGGCTTACCTGGGCTTCGGCGCTCAGCCGCCTACGCCGTCCTGGGGCCTGATGATATCCGAGGGACAGCAGTATATCGCCAGGGGGCAGTGGTGGTGGTCGATGTTCCCTGGGATAGCGATCATGTACACGGTGCTCGCCTTTAACTTCCTGGGCGACGGCTTGCGCGACGCGCTCGACGTGCGTCAGAAGAGGTAGCGGCATGGCGCTCTTGGAGATCAAGGATCTGCGCACCGTATTCGACACTGACAGGGGCATCGCGAGGGCCGTGGACGGCGTGTCGTTTTCCATCGAGAAGGGGGAAACGCTGGGCGTGGTCGGCGAGTCCGGCTGCGGCAAGAGCGTCACCGCGCTCTCCGTGATGCGCCTCCTGCAGAGACCAGCGGGGCGCGTCGCTGGCGGCGAGATCGTGATGGAGGGGAAGAACCTCTTGGAACTGTCGGAACCAGAGATGAGAAAGATAAGGGGCAACAGGATATCCATGATCTTCCAGGAGCCCATGACGAGCCTGAATCCCGTTTACACCGTCTGTTCGCAGATATCCGAGCCGCTGATGCTCCATCAGGCGATGAGCAAGCGAGAGGCCAGGGCCAGGGCGATAGAGATGCTCGACACCGTCGGCATCCCGAACGCCAGTTCCCGCATAGACGAATACCCGCACCAGTTTTCCGGCGGCCAGCGTCAGCGGATCATGATAGCTATGGCCTTGGCCTGCAATCCGGCTCTCCTGATAGCGGACGAGCCAACGACGGCGCTCGACGTGACCGTGCAGGCGCAGATACTGGATCTGATGAACGCGCTGAAAGCCGAGTTTGGGTCGTCCGTCATGCTTATAACCCACTCCCTCGGTGTCGTCGCGGAGACCGCCCAGCGCGTAGTCGTCATGTACGCCGCCAGGATCGTCGAGGAAGCGCCGGTGCGGCCCCTCTTCGGAAACCCCAAGCACCCGTACACGAGAGGCCTCCTCACGTCCATACCGAGGATGGACGGCGACGCGGACAGGCTGCCGGTCATCCCCGGCATAGTCCCGAGCCCGTTCAGTTTCCCCAGCGGGTGCCGGTTTCACGACCGCTGCGCCGAGAGCATGGGCAGGTGCGCCGATGAGGCGCCGCCGCTTTTCGATACGGGCGGCGGGCATAAGGTGAGATGCTGGCTTTACGAGAAGGAGGGTGAGCGCCTTGGCTCTGAATAATAGCGAGAGGTGCCTCGTCGATGTCCTCCGTCTCAAGAAATACTACCCGATCAGGCGAGGGATCCTGAGAAGGACGGCAGGCCACGTGAAGGCCGTGAACGACGTGTCGTTTAAGATCAGGCGAGGCGAGACGCTGGGACTCGTCGGGGAGTCCGGCTGCGGCAAGACGACGATCGGTCGCAGCATCCTGCGCCTCATCCGCCCGAGCGCCGGGACAGTGACCTTCGACGGCGTGGACGTGGGCACGCTTCAGAAGAGCGACAACGCCGCTCTCAGGCGCAAGATGCAGATAATCTTTCAGGATCCTTACGGCAGCCTCAACCCGAGGATGAACGTGTCGGACATCATCGGCGAGGCGCCTCTGTACCACGGTCTGACGACCAAGGCGGAGGCTGACGATTACGTGGTCTCCGTGATGGAGAAGGTAGGGCTGCGTCCTGAGAGCCGCGCCAAGTACCCGCACGAGTTCTCAGGCGGCCAGCGCCAGCGCATAGGCATAGCCCGCGTGCTGGCCATGAAGCCGGAGTTCGTGGTCTGCGACGAGCCGGTGAGCGCCCTCGACGTCTCCATACAGAGCCAGGTGCTGAACCTGCTGGCAGACCTTCGCCGAGAGTTCTCTCTGACTTATCTGTTCATTTCCCACGACCTATCAGTGGTCAAGCATATCTCAGACCGGGTGGCCGTGCTGTACCTGGGCAAGATAGTGGAGATAGCGCCGAAGGAGGACTTCTTCGGCAGCCCGATGCACCCTTACTCCCAGGCGCTGATATCCGCCATACCAGTACCGGATCCGGACGCGGAAAGAAACAGGGTCATCCTGGAGGGCGACGTCCCGTCCCCGGTCAACCCTCCAGAAGGCTGCATCTTCTCCACCCGGTGCCCGAGGGCGATGGATCGCTGCAAGGCCGAAGAGCCGCCCCTAGTTGACAGGGGCGGGCATCAAGTGGCTTGTTTCCTGTACGAATCATAGGGGCGTTTGGCGTGGATTTACCATCACTGCTTCACGCTTGCCTCGCTCGTCGTCCTCAGCGTACCAAAAGTACGCTTCCGGGCGCTCACTCGGCAATCCCTCGCATTGGCGGCAAATCCGCGCCAAACGCAGCGTTTGGCGCGTCTTCGCGGACACTGCTTCACGCTTGCCTCGCTCGTCGTCCTCAGCGTACTGTAAGTACGCTTCCGGGCGCTCACTCGGCAATCCTTCGCATTGGCGGCAAATCCGCGCCAAACGCTCATTTATTCGTGATATACTCAAAGCCTGTTGTTATCACCGATGAACCGGAGGCTGCAATGCGCGATGCGTCAGGCTGGCAAGATGTTTTTCCCGCTGATTTTAATACTGGCTTTATTGGCCTCTTGCCCTTGCGCCGGCGAGTGCGCAACGGCGTCTGGCGCGGCGCGGGATCTGGATGGCATGGCGCGGGATCTGGGCCTTCAGACGGAGCTTCCTTCCGGGGATGAGGAAATGAAGGCGGAGGATTCAGGGTTCCGGGATTTCCGCTTTCCAGGCACCTCGCGGCGCGCGGCCTCCTTTCTGCTCTATTTCGCGCTTGCCCTGATAATCGTGATCTTGGCCGTGCACCTGAAACTCTCCCCTTGGAGCGCAAGCCGTTCGCGCAACCTTGCGCCGAAGCGGGACGACGGGACATCTGGCGCGCAGGGGGCGCGATCAGAGCGCATGGAACACGCGGCGGTCATGGCGGACGACCTGGCAGCCGCCGGGGACTTTGCCGGCGCCATGCACCTCATTTTGATCGAGAGCGTGGGCGAGCTGCGCAGACGCCTCGCCATGCCGATAGCCGCGTCTTTGACGAGCAGGGAGATATTGGAGCGCGCGCCGCTCTCCGGCGAAGAGCGGGCCGCGCTGGCCCGCATAGTGAGCGGCGTCGAGATATCATACTTCGGGACTTACCAGCCCGGGGCTGCCGAGTACGCGGCTTGTCGCGGCAGCTTCGAATCCCTCAGGAACCTATTCATGAAGGGCGGTGCGTCGTGAGCGCCCCCGCCTTCTCACGCAGGGCCGTCGTCCTGCTCGTCCTGAGCGCTGTCGCCTTCTTCGCGCTCTCCGCGATCCTTTCGTCCATGGGCAGCCCAGGCCTTTCCGGCGACAGGGCTGGGGCTGGCGCGTATTCCGTCTCCGCGATCGGATGCGCCGGTTTTTTTGACCTGCTCGTGTCCCGTGGCCTCCCCGCGCTGATAAGCACGGGCGACCCTCTCTCCGACGCAGGGCGCCATGGGACGGTCATCGTCGCCGCGCCGGATGTGCAGTTCATAGGGAGCGACGGTGCCATGTATATGGAACGGGCGCGGCGGCTGCTACTGATCCTGCCGAAGTGGAGGGGCAGCCCTGACGAGGAGAGGCCCAGGTGGATAGCGGGCGTCGAACCGCTGCCCATGATAATAGCCCAGGAAGCGCTGGCCTTGGCGCCCAGTGCCGGCAGCCGCGTTTTCAGGAAGGAGTGGCCGCACGGCTGGGCAATCGACGAGATCGGGCACGAGCCGTCAGGTTCAGGCATAGTCCAGCTCATCAGGCCTGAAAGCATGAAGGTCTTAGTCGGCGACGGAGACGGCGCTCTTCTGGCCGAGATAACCGAGGGGGACCGTAAAATATGGGTCCTCTCCGACCCGGACGTCGTGTCGAACCACGGCATTACAAAAGGAGGTAACGCCGCTTTCGCCCTCGCGCTGGTTGAAGGGCTGAGGGAGACGGGGAACGGTTCTGCGGGCGCGCCGGTGGTATTCGACGAGACGGCCCACGGCTTTCACGCGTCAGACGCGCCGCCGTACCGCGCGCTGTTCAGCATACCTTTCTCCGTCGTCACGGTCCTGGCTTTCTGCTCCGCACTGATGATGCTGTGGGCCGGTTACGGCCGCTTCGGCGCGCCCTGCCCCGCTCCCTCGCAGTTGGGCTTCGGCAAGGCCAGGCTTATTGACAACAGCGCCCGGCTGTTAGATTATGGCGGGCATCACGCGGCAGCCCTCTCACGGTACGTCAGGATGACGGTCCGTTCCGCCGCGCGGGCCCTGCACGCTCCGGGCGGACTCGACGAACCATCGCTCGTGGAGTGGCTGGACAGGATCGGGCTGGCGCGCGGCGTGAGCGGATCATGCAAAGACATCCTGCGCCGCGCGGACGATGCCGACGGCACGAAGGGCGAACTCGCGAAGCGGCGCTTCGCGTGTGCGATGGATATTTACCGATGGAAAGGGGAAGTCATTGATGGATCTGCCGAGCGCGGGCGAAATCGTCAAAGCCGTCAGGGGTGAAATCCACAAGGTCATAATAGGACAGGACGATACGATAGACCTGATGCTGGCGAGCCTGCTCTGCGGCGGGCATGTGCTGCTGGAGGGGCCGCCAGGCACGGGCAAGACGTTCTTGGTGCAGACCTTCGCGGCCTGCCTCAGCCTGAGCTTCGGGCGCATACAGTTCACGCCGGACATGATGCCGGGCGACGTTCTGGGCACCAACCTCTTCGACTTCCGCACCAACTCGTTCATCCTCACGAAGGGGCCGATTTTCACCCAGGTGCTTCTGGCCGACGAGATAAACCGCACGCCGCCGAAGACGCAGGCGGCGCTATTACAGGCGATGAACGAGCGCGAGGTCAGCATAGAGGGCCAGACCTACGCGCTGGGCGAGGAGTTTATGGTCGTGGCCACTCAAAACCCGATAGAGCAGCACGGCACCTATCCCCTGCCGGAAGCACAGCTCGACCGCTTCCTCTTCAAACTGGCCGTGGGCTACCCGAGCCGTGACGAGGAGAGGGAGATCGTCCGGTGTCACGGCCACAGGACGGCCATGCCGAAAATTTCAGACTTCGGCCTGGCGCCGCTGGTCAGTCACGGCACTCTGTCCGAGATGCGGGCTATAACCGCCGGTATCCGGCTATCTGACGAACTAGTCGATTACATAGTGGATATCGTGCGGGCGACGCGCCGGCACGGCACGATCGAGACCGGAGCCTCCCCGCGCGCCGCAAACATGATGGCATCGGCGGCCCGGGCCCACGCTGCGGTCTGTGGGCGCGATTTCGTCATCCCTGACGACGTGAAGCGCCTGGCGCCCCCGCTGCTCCGCCACCGCGTCATCATGACCGCGGAGGCCGACATAGAGGGCGTGACGTGCGACGATGCGATCCGCGCTATCGTTGATCAGACCCCCGCGCCGAGATGACCGTCCCGACGAAGCGCGCGGCCATCCTGTTTTCGTTCTCGGCGCCGCTGGCGCTGCTCATCGTCTCGCTCTGGCGGGATCTCTGGTACGTGTCGCTCTGCTATCCGTCGGCGCTTTTGGCCTTGATGGCGGCTGACGTGGTGTCGGCCCTGCCGCTCCGCGCCGTCTCCGTCGTCCTCCACGCGCCAGCCCTGCTCTGCGTCGGACGCCCCGACGAAGCCCGGCTCGAACTCAGGGCCAGCGGCTTCGGACGCCCGGCTGAGGTCGGGTGCCTCTTGGAGCAGACTGGCTGCGCCAACCGGCCGACATTGGTCACCGGCACTGTTCACAGGGCCGGCACGGTACTCTCCCTCCCGATAGTGCCGCTCCGACGCGGAAAGATCGCCATCGACGCCGTGTGGCTGCGCTGGCGCGGGCCGCTCGGCCTGGTCGAGACGCGCGTGAGGCAGCCTGTGGGGCAGGTCATCGACGTCCTGCCGGACATGAAGCGCATCCACGACGAGGTGATCCAGTTCTTCTCCCGTGACGCCGAGTACGGCGTCAAGTCCCAGGCCATGAGGGGCGAGGGGACGGAGTTCGAGGACCTGTGCGAGTACGACCCCGGCATGGATCACCGCAGGATCGACTGGAAGCGCTCCGCCAGGCACAGGAAAATCCTCTGCAAGAACTTCCGGCAGGAGCGCAACCACCACATAGTGATAGGTTTCGACACGGGACGGCTGATGACCGAGCCGCTGGGCGGTGTCACGAAGCTCGACCGTGCCATAAGGGCGGGCCTGGTCCTGGGGTGGGTCGCGCTCCGCAACGGGGATTTTCTGGGCGGCTGCGGCTTCGACGTCAGGTTCAGGAGCTTCATCAAGCCTGTGCGCGGCGTACACCAATTTGCGAGGTTTCAGGGCTTCGCGGCCGACCTGGACTACAGGACGGAGGAGACGAACTTCACGCTCGGGCTGGCCGAACTCAACTCCAGGCTCGCCCATCGCGCCCT
Organism: Synergistaceae bacterium; assembly: GCA_031258255.1. GTDB lineage: Bacteria > Synergistota > Synergistia > Synergistales > Synergistaceae > JAIRNC01. Next base: position 6,878 of record JAIRNC010000048.1, on the reverse strand, counting down.
GGTCGTGCTCTTCACGGAGTTCGCTGACATGATCCAGGCAGAGCTGCTCGTCGAGAGCCTCGGGTGGATGACGCGACGACACGCCGTGATATTCGTCACCATGCGCGACCCGTTTTTGGAAGGCCTCCGCGACGGGAAGCCGGGCAGCTTCCTGCGGGCGGCCAAGGCCGTCCTGGCGGACGACTTCCTGAACGAGCGATCCGTCGTGCTGGAGCGGGTGGCGCGGCTCGGCGTCCACTGCCTCGACGTCCCGGCAGAGGGGATGTCTGCCGCACTCCTCAACCGATACCTGATGATAAAGGCGAGGGGCTTGCTGTGATCGTCCTCCGCAGCGCCGAGTTCCGCAGGGCCCGCGAACACGCCTGGAGCAGGCTGGACGAGATGGTGAGCCTCGTCGAACGCAAGGGCATTGGGGCGCTGTCCGCCGACGAAGCACAGGAAATAGCCCTGCTCTACCGATCCGCCGCGTCGTCGCTCTCCGTGGCGCGGAACATCGCGCTGGACCGCAACCTGATACTATACCTGGAGAACCTGACGCTCAGGGCGTACCTCGTCGTGTACGGGCCGCGCCGCGGCGTCATGCAAAGCCTCGCGGCCTTTTTTACGGGCGGTTTCCCGAGGGCCGTCCGTAAATTGGCGAAGCACCTGGTCATAGTCTCAGCGGCGATGCTAATAGGCATCGCCGCCGGCTACGCGCTCGTCCGCGCCGACCTGGAAAATTTCAGCTCGCTGGTACCTGGCCTCTTAGCCGGCGGGCGCGGCGCTGGCAGCACGCGGGAGGAGCTGCTCTCCGATGAGCTGTTCGCGGCATGGCCAGGCTTCGTCGACGCGTTCGTCGTCTTCGCGAATTCGCTCTTCCGCCACAACGCCATCGTGGGGATCTTCTGCTTCGGCCTCGGGTTCGCGCTGGGCGTGCCGACGCTCCTCCTCGTCGTCTACAACGGCGCCGTGCTGGGCGCTTTCATAGCGCTTCACGCCGCAAAGGGCCTTGCCTTGGACTTTGTGGCATGGCTCGCCATCCACGGCGTCACGGAGATCCTGGCGATCTTCCTGTGCGCAGCCGCCGGGCTTTCCGTCGCGGAGACGGTCATATTCCCAGGCGATCTCTCGCGCCTCTCCAGCCTCGCATCGCGCGGACGGGAGGCGGCCGGCGTCGCCGCAGGGGCGGTAGCCATGTTCTTCATAGCGGGTTTCATCGAGGGCGGTTTTAGGCAACTGGTAGCGAGCACGCCGGGGAGGGGCGCGTTCGCGCTAGCGACCGCCGCGCTCTGGGCGCTTTACTTCACACGCGCGGGGGCCGGCGATGACTGACAGGGCGGCATCCCACGTCGACCGCGTGAGCGAGCTGTTCGGCGGCATGAAACGCAAGCGGCGGGTGATCGAAAGCCCTGAGGGCGTTGCGCTCTCGGTCGGGATCGCCACGAGGGGCGAGAGACTTTACGCCTTCCTCATCGACATAGCGCTGATGACTGTGATCATCTTCTGCCTTTACGCGCTGGTGATCCCGCTGTTTTTTTCGAGGGCCGACATCCAGATCGGGATGACGCTCATCCTTTTCCTCGTGTTCATCGTGCGCAACCTCTACTTCACGCACTTCGAGCTGGCGTGGCAGGGGAGGACGCCTGGGAAAAGGATCTGCGGGCTCCGGGTCATAAACAGGTACGGCGGCGAACTCTCCCCGTCCGCCGTGATCGCGCGGAACCTCACCCGCGAGGTAGAATTTTTCCTGCCTCTGTCGCTCTTCGCCAGCCTCGGCGACGCGGGCACGGCGGCCGGCCTCGCAGCCCTGGGCTGGGTGCTGGCCATAGCGGCCCTGCCGCTCTTTAACCGCGACAACCTGCGGGCCGGCGACTTAATCGGCGGCACGATGGTGATATGGATGCCGCGCAGGGCGCTGTCCGGCGACCTGAGCCTGCCCGCCCCGGACGCCGCGCGGGAGGCCGTTTATTCTTTCACCCGCGAGCAGCTGTCCGTTTACGGGGCATTTGAGCTGCAGGTGCTGGAGGAGCTTTTGAGAAGCCCGCCAAACCGCGACTCTGACCGCGTGCTATCCGGCGTCTGCGCTAAAATCCGCATCAAGATAGGCTGGGCGGACGAGGTGCCGCCCGGGGAGGTCCGTCGTTTCCTCAGCGATTTTTACGCCTCAGAGCGTGACGACCTGGAACGCGGGCAGCTCTTCGGCCGCCACCGTCCAGACAAGACTGGAACAACGCCATCGCGAGAGACTGCCGAGTAGGGGCGCGGCGGGCGCGGGATGTATTCACTGCGCAAGCCGAACGACGATCAAGCGGACGTGAAACCTGCCTTCCCGCAATTCGAACACGGGAAGGCTAAGATCTTCCTGGGTGATTGCTTCGACTGGCTCAAGCGCCAGCCAGGCAACAGCATCGACGCGGTGGTCACTGACCCTCCTTACGGGCTGTTTGAATACTCCGACGAGCAGCAGAAAAAATTAAGGCAGCGACAGGGCGGCGTCTGGAGAATCCCCCCATCCTTTGACGGACACGAGCGCTCTCCCTTGCCACGCTTTACGACGCTTGCGCAGGAGCAGCGCTATGAATTGAGGGACTTTTTGCGAGAAGTCGTGAGGGCCGTCCTGCCCCTCGGGACAGGCGTCGTGCTGGATACGTTCGCCGGCTCCGGCTCGACTTTAGCCGCCGCCGAGCATGTGGGCTACGCGAGCGTGGGGGTGGAGAGGGACCCCGATTATTTCAATATGGCGAAAACGGCGATGCCGAAATTGAGCCTGCTCCAGGTACATCCAAGCCAGCCTTTATGACCCCGGCTGCGAATTATTTCCGGCCAGATCCTTATAGATCCAGTTTTGGCGCAATTTTTCAACGCCGTCTCTGTGAAGGGTGGCCGTGCGCGTACCCAGCTCCCCCCTTTGATCTCCGTCAACGCGGATTTGTTAAGGATAATTCAAGAAAAATAGAAATAGATAAATAGGCCAAGTGCGTTTGACACAAGCACCCTCGGAAAATATAATCACGCACAGGCATTACGCTTGGAGTGATACTATTGTCAAGCTATATCGTAAAGCGCCTTATTCAGGGGTTTTTTCTAGTTTTTTCGGTCTCCGTGCTGGTCTTCGCCATGCTCTATATCATGCCCGGGGACCCCATAGACCAGGTGATGGGCTGGAAGGTGAGCCAGGAGAAGAAGGACGAGATGCGCCGCTTTTACGGCTTCGACCGGCCCTTGCACGAACAGTACCTGAGCTGGGCGCGCAAGGCGATAAAGGGCGATATGGGCGTGTCCGTCCGGACCAAGCTCCCCGTCCTCGACCTCATGAAGGCCCGCATACCCATAACCCTGAAGTTCACCGGACTCACGCTGCTGTTCGACATCCTGATAGCCGTGCCGCTGGGGCTGCTCTGCGCCTACTGGAAAGACAGCCTCTTCGACAGGCTTGTCGTGGGCGTTTCCCTCTTTTTCACGGCGATACCGCAGTTCTGGACGGCAGTCCTGCTCATCCTGCTCTTCGGCGTGACGTTGAAGGTATTGCCCTTCAACGGCTACGACACGCCGCTGCACCTGGTGCTGCCTGTGGCGGCGGGCGTGCTTGGCAGTTTCGCCAGCACCATACGCATGACGAAGTCAGAAGTCCTGGAAGTGATAAGGGAGAAATACGTGACCACCGCTTACGCGAAGGGACTCAGCAAGAGCGCCGTGCTGGTGAGGCACGTGCTCAGAAACGCCATCATCCTCATCACCGTCCTTATCTCCTTGAGCATCCCCTGGCTCATATCCGGCGCCGTCATCCTGGAGCATATCTTCGGCATCCCGGGCATGGGCGGGCTGATGGTCAACTCCATCATAATGCAGGACTTCGCGGTGGTTCAGGCCTGCGTCCTCGTCATCACCGTCCTCACGGTCGTCTTCAACATACTCTGCGATCTTTTGATCGGCCTCCTGGATCCGAGGATAAGCCTCTCCCTCAGGGGGGGTGAGCGCTGATGAACCGGGGGCGTCTCAGGGAGTTCCTCATATCTGGCCGGAAGAACGTCAACTTTCTCGTCGGCGCTTTTATAATACTCAGCGTGATACTTGTGGCGGTCTTTGCGCCGTTCATCGCGCCCTACGGCTACGACGAGGCCAACAGGGACGAGAGGCTCCAGCCGCCAAGCCAAAAACACCCCTTCGGCACGGACGATTTCGGCAGGGACATGTTGAGCAAGGTGATATACGGGTCCAGGATCACGCTGCAAATAGCGCTTACCGGGACTTTGATACAGATGGCGCTGGGCGTGTCCGTCGGCATGATAAGCGGCTACTTCGGCCGTACCGTCGACAAAATACTGATGTTCGTAGCCGACCTGACGTGGTGCGTGCCAGGCATCATACTGGCGCTTGCGGTCGTGACGCTCCTGGGCAAGGGGCTCACCAACTCGATCATCGCCATATCGCTCGTCAACTGGACTCAGTACGCCCGCATAGTCCGTGCCAAGACCATGTCCATAAAAAATCAGGCTTTCATAGAGACCGGCATAGCATTCGGGGAGAAGGCGCCGGCCATAATGCTGCGCTACATATTCCCGAACATAGTGCCCGCCATCGTCGTCATGGCCTCCATGCAGCTGCCGAGCACCGTCATGTCCACCACGGCACTGAGCTTCCTCGGGCTGGGCTCTCAGCCCCCGTCGCCGGACTGGGGGCTCGCGCTGTCCAACGGCATGAAGTACATCACGCGGGGCCAGTGGTTGAGCATTTTCCCGGGCATAGCTCTCGTTTACGTCGTTTTTGGCTTCAATCTCCTGGGCGAGGGGCTGAGAGATTTGCTCGACCCGCGCATGAAGTCGCTTTAGGGCCGGCCATGGGACTGGACAGCGGCGAACTGCTGAAGCTCGACGGCCTCAGCGTCGAATACAGGGTACGAGGCGGCTGGCTCTCCGCCGTCAAAAACGTGACCTTAGGCGTGGGAAGCGGCGAGATATTCGCTGTCGTCGGCGAGTCAGGCTGCGGCAAATCCACGATAGCCCACAGCATAATGCGCCTGAACACCGACGGGAACGAGCGCGTGAGCGGCGGCATTTATTTCGAGGGGGAAAACCTGGGCGATTACAGCGACCGCCAGATGACGGCCGTGAGGGGCAAAAAAATCGGCATGATATTCCAGAATCCTCTGGATTCGCTGAATCCCGTCTACCGTTCCGGCTATCAGGTGGCGGAGGCCATTTATCTCGACGGGAAGGGACGAGACGAGGTCTGGCGCGAGGTGATAGAACTCTACCGAAAGATGAAAATGCCGGACCCGGCAAAAAGGGTGAGAAGTTTCCCCCACGAGCTGTCCGGCGGTATGCGCCAGCGCGTCATGATAGCGATGATGCTGGCCAGAAACCCGAAGCTCCTGATAGCGGACGAGCCGACTACGGCACTCGACGTGACCATAGAAGCGCAGATACTGGAGATAATGAATCAGCTCAGGGCAGATTTCGACGCGAGCATCCTGCTCATCACACACAATTTTGGGCTCGTGGCGGAGATAGCCGACCGCGTGGCCGTCATGTACGCCGGGGAGGTGGCCGAACAGGGGAGCGTGTTCGAAATATTTCAGCGGCCCAGGCACCCCTATACCGAATTGCTGATGAAGGCCCTGCCCAGACGCTCCAAGCGCGAGGGCAGGCTCCAGACGATAGACGGCACTGTCCCGCGCCTCACCAGCACGGAGCCGGGCTGCCGCTTTTACAACCGCTGCCCCTGCGCTGGCGGGCGCTGCCGGAACCAGGATCCGCCCGTAAGACGTTTGAGCGACACTCACAGCTACGCCTGCCATAACAGGTGACAGGCCCGACGAGGGAGGCGCTGGGGCAATGATAGAGGTGATCGGCCTAAAAAAATACTTCTCCCTGCAAAGCGGTTTTTTCGAGCGCTCGGCCCAGAAGATAAGGGCAATAGACGGCGTGAGCCTGACCGTAAAGAGGGGCGAGATAGTCGGCCTCGTCGGGGAGTCCGGCAGCGGGAAGACGACGCTGGCCCGGGTGATACTGAAGCTCACGGCGCCGACGGAGGGCGCCGTGAAAATCGACGGCGTGGACATAACGAAGGCTACGGCTGAACAGGAGGCCAGGATGCGCGCCGAGATTTCAGTCGTGTTTCAGGATCCTGCGTCCAACCTGAACCCCAGGCAGACGGTCGAAAGCTCGATAATGCGCCCTATGGTAATTCACGGCGTAAAAAGGGCCGAGGCCAAGGCCAGGGCGCGCGAGGCCATGAGCCTGATCAAGATGGACGAACGCTACTTAAACAGCTACCCTCACCAGCTCTCCGGGGGCCAGCTCCAGCGCATCGCCATCGCCCGCGCGCTCGTGCTGCGGCCCAAGGTCATGATACTGGACGAGCCTACAAGCGCTCTCGATATCTCAGTGCAGGCTCAGGTGCTGAATTTGCTGCTGGACCTTCAGGAGAGCATGGGCCTCACGTACCTGATCATCACCCACGACCTGAACGTGATACGCTATTTCAGCGACAGGGTGGCAGTCATGTATCTGGGAAAGCTCATCGAGTACGGCCTGTCCGAGGAGGTAGCCCAAAGCCCGCTCCACCCTTACACCCAGGGCCTGATGGCGGCCTCCCCTATACTCGACCCGGCGCAGAGGGGCAAGGCCAAACACCTGATGGCCGGCGAGACGGGAAGCCTGATAGACCTGCCCAGGGGCTGCCGCTTCTATCCTCGCTGCGAAAAATCGGACGCCCGCTGTGAAAATTCCGAGCCGCCGGACGTAACCGTAGGGCGCGGGCATATCGTGAGCTGCTTTCTTTACGAAGGCCAGAGTTGTTGAAATTTATTTTAAGTTTTGTTAAAATGTTCACCACACGCAAGTTAAAATATTAAATTCTAGGAGGGATTCGTATGAGCAGGAAAGCATTTGCGTTAC
>JAIRNC010000041.1 GCA_031258255.1 Synergistaceae bacterium | reverse complement strand
AAAGAAGCGTATTGCGACAAGGGCTATCGCGGGGCCAGGTCAAAAGAAGGGGCGGCGTGCGAGATCCTCATACCCGGCACCAAAGGGAAACGGAGCCGTATGGTACAACGGTTTCTCAGACGCCGGAACGCGATAGAACCGATAATCGGTCACCTGAAGAGCGACCACGGGATAGCCTGCTGCTGGCTGAAGGGCGAGGATGGCGACAGGGTCAATATCCTGATGACATCCTGCGGCTTCAACATGAAAAAGCTCCTGAAAGCTTTTTTGTGTTAAAACCGCAGGAGGCCATCAGAATATTGATCCTGTCGCCGTCCTCGCCCTTCAGCCAGCAGCGGGCCATCCCGTGATAGCTCTTCAGGCGGCCGGTTATCGGCTCTGTCGCGTTCCGGCGTCTGAGAAACCATTGTACCATACGGCTTCGTTTCCCTTTGGTGCCGGGTATGAGGATCTCGCACGCCGCCCCTTCTTTTGACCTGGCACCGCGATAGCCCTTGTCGCAATACGCCTCTTTCGGGCCGCTCCCGGCAATTCTTTCCATCTGCCGCAGGCTCTCCCCCGACGTGTGGCCGTCAAACGGGTTTCCATGATGCGCCGAGGCCCCGACGATCCAGTTCCCTTCCGACGTGCTCACGATCGATGCCTTGCAGCCGGACTCGTACTTTTTATGCGCTTTCCCTTGGCGATGCAGCTGACTTCCGGCGCGAAATAACTGTAGAGCTTGTTTTTGTCTGATTTCTTCTGGCTGTAAACCTTGTTTGCGTTCTTGATGACGTCCCTGAATTCTTCTGAAATGTCTGACGCTTTTCTCTCGACATCTCGCAATATCCTGCCGAGATAGGTCCGAAGGGTCCTGACGCATTTCTGAGCTAACTTGAATTTTCTGGAATGGGCGTACCTTGAACTGTCGCGCAGCTGGCGTCTCGAAAGACGGGCAAAGCTCTGACGGAGCTTGATCCCGTTGCGCCGGCTGTGCCGGGCCAGCAATTCTATCCCTTTGCAGAGGAGCTTGGCGTCCGTCGGGAACGTGATGTTCTTCTCCTGTACCGTAGTGTCGACATTGACACGCTTCAGGTCATTTTGTTTAAGCTCGCCCGTGCGTTCGGCCGTTTTCAAAGTTTCGGCGAGCATGCCTTCAAATCCCCTGGCGCCCGCCCTCTTGCGCCAGCGCGTCATTGAGCTCGGATCAAGCGGCAGTTCATGCTCGAAAAACTCAAATCCGCAAAAATACTGCCAGTACGGGTTTTCGAGGAAACCCTCAACAACTGCCTCGTCTGAAATCGCAAACATGCCCTTCAGGTAATGCAGCCCGGCCATCAGCCTGGTCGGAAGCCCTGGACGCCCTTTGTCCGGGATGTAGATTTCGCCGAGCTTTTTTTCGAGCGAACGCCAGTCTATTTTTTCTGACAGGCGGGCCAGAGGATGTTCGATGTTGATGATATTTTCAAGCCTGTTTTGGAATAATCGATTCTGGTTGTCCTCTGATTTTTTCGGCAACATTTCGCAAGATTTCCTCCTCATTTCGGCATTTTCCTGCGATCATTTTACATGAAATAACCCTATAAATCCAGTCATATTCCAGTTTTATGGAGTTTTTCAGCTACGACTAAATACCCATTTTATTTTATTCGCAGCGTTTGTCATTAAAACTCGCCATCCCTAGGACATATCCTGTCCTTGTCGATCTCAAGGAGCGTACGTCGGGATCCGGTAGTTATCAATATCGAGTCCTTCCGCACCTCCAGCACGACTCCTCTTATGCCGGAGGCGTACACGACGCTCCCCTCGCGTACCGACGCCATCATCGACTCTAATCTCTTCCGCTCCAGCCTGTGCGGCCGAATGATGGCAAAGTTGAGGAACAGCACGAAGCCCAACATCGTGATCAGCGTCACGAACTGCATCGCCCTGTGTCCTTCCTGTCAGCCCTGTCGATCCCGAGGACTGACCAGCGCGCGATTTCAAGCTCCGCCCCGGCGGGGCCAGATTCCAGCAGGATTATGTCGTTGTCAATCGCCGTTATGACGCCGTGTAGCCCTGATTGAGTGAAAACCCTGTCGCCCACTTTGAGCGATCCCTGAAGCGCTTTTCTTGCGCGTTTCGCGCGGGAATCGGGAAGGATGAAGCCAAAAAACAGGACAAACAGCAGTATGACGAGCGCAATGGCGTAGATTCCCGTAGTCCCCCCTGCGTTCATGCCCCTTCCCCGATTTCTTCGAGCGCGTTCAGCGCGTACCGGATGCTGCGGTCGAGATGCCCCGAGTCAGCAAGATACCGCAGCACCGTGTACCTTTTGCCTGGCGACGAGCAGGCGCGTATCATCCCTGCGATATCCCCCCCGTAAAGGTGTCGCTGAACCCCTGCGCCTATGCCGGACGCGACGAGTAGATCCGCGACGCGGCGCGACGGCAGCAGGTATTTCCGCAATTCGCCCGATATGGGCGCCAGGTCGGCGGGCTCCAGCCCGTCCAGCAGGTACTCGTAAAGCAGCGTGGATATCAGCGTGCCGAAGGCCACGGTGGCGCCGTGGGAGACGTTAAGACCCGCATCCATGGCGGACTCCACCATAAAATGCGAGAACATGTGTTCGCTTCCGGACACCGGGCGGGTGTCGTTGAGCATAGCCATGCTCAGGCCGGCCAGGAGCAAAGCCTCTGTGAGGGTGCCAATCTCCGCCGCGGCGCGCGAATTTATCCCGTCCAGGCCGTTGATGCATCTCATTGAGCTTTCGTCCATGAGAGCCGCGACTCTTTTACAAAAGCGCTCCCCGGTGAAGTGGCGGGACATGACCCAGTCCGGCAGGGAAGCCCGCTTCCCCAGCATGTCGCCGAAGCCAGATCTTATCAGATCGGGCGGCGCGCCGCGCATGACCCGCGTCTCGCAGAAGATCGCCTCCGGATATCGGCAGTCCTTGAATATTCTCCTCCTGCCATCGATTGACACAGCGGCGATGTTCGACGCGTAGCCGTCCATCGACGGGCATGTCATCACGAGCGCGAAGGGCTTGCCGACGCGGCTCGCCACAAATCGTCCGAGGTCGGTTACAGTCCCACCTCCGACGGCTATTATCACGTCAACGCCAGAATCGGCGTCAAGCACCGCCGCTCCGACGGCGGCCTCGTCGTTTACGAGGCGGTCCCGGACGAACTCCCTCACCTTCAGCTTCCATCCGCCGTCCCTCAGCGTTTTGGCAACGCCGTCATTCGCGCATTCCTTCGTGTGAGCATCGCACAGCATGAGGGCGCTCCTGCCGATTGTTTCGGGGAATATCCCGTCAAAGGCGACCGGAGGGATGGGGCCGTCCCATGACCGTATCTCTTGGATAGGCACGAAGTGCGCGCGCCCGCACTCGCACAAAAATTCGCGGTTTATCAACCCGTCGATGCGCGTCACCGCGACACCTCCTATCTCAAAATATGAAACTATCTTCAGTTTTCGTATGTTTTCTTAGCTTTTCATCTTTTCTCGTTAGGACATGACTGCTGATGCCTGGCTCATTTCTACGCCTGGCCAGGGGCTACGACAGCCTCGAAAGCTGCCATGCCCCTGGCGGCAGGATTGCCAAAGGGCTTCGTTCATACACAAAATCCTCCCGCGACCCCGGCCCTCAGATCGCCACCGAATAGCCGGGATTGAAGAGATATATCGCCCTGGATCCTTTAATAGGGATGCCGTCGGGGTTCAGCGTGACGCGGAACCTTATCAGGACCGGGACGCCTGTATCCATCCCCAGGATCCTTGCCTCCCGCTGTTCAAGCGTAGCCGTTGACAGCTCATCGACGGCAGTCGCCGAAACATGCCCGAACGTCTCCATTACGGCGAACGTGGACTTCCCGCCCTCGAACATCTCCCGCGTCACGCCAGCGTAAAACTTTGACGGCATGTACGAATATTCGAGTCCGACTGGCTTGTCGTCTGCGAGCAGAAGACGCTCCATGACGTTGACCTCGTCGCCCTCCTCAAGCTTAAGCCGCCGTGCCACCTGCGGCCACGCCGGGCGCTTCTCAAAGGTGAGGATGCGGTTGCCTGGCTTCTGCCCGCGCCGTTTAGCCTCACCGGTAAAGCTGTGGTTGCCTGTGACCAGATCCCAGACGTAAGGCGCGCGGACCCTGGCTTTGCTTCTCTTTCCAGGGACTCGCTCCACCGCTCCTTCATATACGAGATCCCCTATGCCCTCACGCGCCAGCTTCCTGTCGACGCCGTATTTTTCCGCCAGGGCAGCGGCATCTGGCAGCGTCTCTCCTATTTTGTACGCCCCTTTTTTAATATCAGCGTAAATTTTTATGGCCAGATCGTTCATAGCCCGTCAATCTCTCCTTAAGCGGCATCCGCGGTGGCCGCGCTCAGGTACAGGTCCACGTACTCCTCGCTCGCGCCGAAGAACATGAACCATGCTTTGCGGTGAGTCTTGAAGTGCCACAGCGCTATCGCGTAGACCCCGACGCACGCCGCTATCAACGCATATTTGAGCGACCCCTCCGCAGTGAAGCACTTCATGATGACGTAGAGCGGTGGCTGTGCCGCCACGCACCAGCTGTGGATAAATGTCTGGCCGGCCTGAAGCGTCGTCCCGGCCTTGAGCGCCATCTGGGTGAAGATCTCCGCCGTGTCGCTCACCATGTAATGAACTGCGGAGTACCAGATGGTGCCGGTGAGGACGGTGTTGAAAATATTGCCCTTGAACACCGCCACCGCGCCTATGGCCATAAACGGCATGGCCGGTATGTCGGCCATCGGGATGGTGCGGTTTCCGGGAAGGATGACGGCGGTAAACACGAGGACAGGTATCAGGAGAAGACCGGACGTGAGCGTCGCCGTCTCGCCGAAGTACACCGCAGGGTCAATGCCGATGTTGAATATCTTGCGGCGGCTCTTGCCGCTGCGCATCCTGGCGTTCATGGCCTGGCTCACAGGGATGAGGCCCTTGACGAACATGCCCGACACCGTTGGGTAGATCACGAGCATCGCGGCCAGCGTCAGGGCAAAGCTGAGTATTTTAGCCCATGTCGACAGTGCTCCCAGAGTCTTGAAATAGGCGATTATGCCCATCAGCAGCCCCATGATGATGCCCACCATCGCGGGTTCCCCGAAGAAACCCAGGCGATCCTGGATCTTGGCTGGCTCCCAGTGCATCTCCTTGACGTTGAGCTTTTTAAATAGCCAGCGTATCACGCCGGCCAGTATAGATATGTTGGTGGTGCAGTTGCACGTGTTCGTAAGGCCCTGGTAACCGTAATATTCCTGCAAGGCCGGCGCGAGGAAGTCGGCCACGAGCAGCATGAACATGTTCATGAAAAGGCACGCGAAGAGGGCGAGGGCAAAGTTGCCGGTGATGAACTGCACCATAATGCCCCACACGACGAAGTAGTAGTTGTTCCAGATGTCGGTTGGCTGGAACGTATCCGTAACCCTCACGAAATATAAGAACAGGTTGAACGCAAGGCCGATTATGAAGTAAAGCATCCCCAGCGAATTGCTGTAGACGATCGCCGCCGCCGCGGGCCACCCTATGTCCACCACGTCGAAGGTCTTGCCGACGTTGGCTGAGATCGCGACCATGACCCCGTCCAGCTGCCCCCATAGTATGCCCAGTATGATGCTGAACGCGGTCAGCCCTATGGCCATGAAGATAGCTGCCCGGAGCGCCTTCCGTGCCGCGACCCCGATGGAGACGCTCAGTATGTAGATTACGACGGGCACAAGCACGGTGACGCCGAACGTGTCGATGAAAATTTTAAATAAATCGGCTAATTGCTGCAAAGAATTCATGTAACTGACCCCCCTTATTTGAATAGAAATGGTGTCACGTGAAATTCACTTCGAGCTCACCTCAGCGATGGTATCGAGCAGCAGCTTGCTGAACTCCTCCTTTCCCACGCCCGTAAACATCGGAAGGCCGATTAACACCGGCGCGCCTTTTTTATTAGTCGCGCTGGTCTTTCCGGTGGCGACTATGATATCAGCCTCCGTCAGGTTCGGTATCTCCGTTATCGTGTGGGGGCTGATGACGTATGGAATCTTTTCAGACCTGAGAAGGCTCTCTATCTCCTCAGTCACGACAGTAGTGGTGAAGATGCCGCCCCCGCAGCACACGCATATATGGATATTCTTAGCCATCGGCATACCCTCTCTCCCTATGTTAGTCACACGCCCCGGCGGCACCGGGGTTTGCCCTTTCGTATTTATCACCCGACATCCAACAGGCCATCCAAGATGTCGTTCAGTTCGCGAAGCAACGCTCCAGGGGTACATGACCCCAGCAATTTCTCCACATTGCCCCCGTTGGCGAATGTCCTTGCGAATTTCTGTAAAACAGCCACCTGGCTCTTAGGATCCAGTATGCCGAACAGAAAGACTATCCTGGCGAAGACGTCATCTCCAGAGAGATCCATGCTCTTGAATACGACCGGGGAGGCAAGCGTGGCTATTGAGACGAACGGTACGATGCACCCGTCGCTGATGTGTGGGATCGCCAAGGGGACAGGCATGGCAAGGCCGGTCGGGAACTCCGTCTCGCGCTCCTGGACCTTCCTGATGAACAGGTCCTCAACGAAGCCGCCATCCTTGGCCAGGCCGGCAAGGCACGCGATCACCTCGGCGCTCCCGTCGAAGCTGCCGCCTAGGACCACCAGCCGCTCGTCGCTCTTCATCCTTGGCTCGCTCATCCGCAGTCCCTCCCGTTAAACCGCAGCTCAGTACCAGCCTACCTCATTGACGGCCTTCACCATGGCTGCCACGTTTTCCTCCGGCGTCCCCGGCGCCACCTCGCACCCGGCCATGTACACGAAACGCCCGCCCAGTATCTCCTTCCCCCTCTCGACGATCTCGCAGCTCTCCCTATATACCTCGTCCGCCGTGCGCTGCATGATGAACGCCGGGTCTATATTGCCGCAGATCACATGCCCCGGGAAGTATTTTGCCGCATCCTCCAGCGACGTCTCCTTGCCGACGCTTATCATCCCCCGCTTGCCATCCTTCGAGAAGGGCACATTCGACCATTGGGGCAGATTGAGCCCGTGTTCGCCGCACATGTGCAGGTAGCAGCTCTTGGCGCCCATGTCCAGGATCTTGGAGTTCAGCTCGGTTATATAGGGCGCGGCGAACTCCTGAAAAATCTGCGGGGAGATGAGCGAATTGCTCTCGCTGGGAGACACGCCGCGTGCCAGGACCCGGCCCGTGCCAAACTCTCCGATGAAATACTCGCCCACCTGCAAAATGTGATCTGTCATCTTACGGATCGCCTTGTGAGCCTTCTCAGGCTCGATGAGGATGCACTCCATAAAGCTGGACACCCCGAAAAGGTTCGCCGCGTGGGAGAATGGCGAGCCGCAAATGAACGCTATCTCGCTCCCGTTGTCCCTCTGCATCCTGGCGAACTCCATCTGCTGCGGGATACAACCCGCCCTCTTGGGGTCGGGCAGCTCCAGCGAGTCTATGTCGAACGACTCCCAATCTTTGATCGGCCGCTCCTTTACGTCAGGGCCGAAGGACTCCCCCTTGAGGTATTCTATTGTCCCGCCGAACTCCCCGGCGCCGTATGCCACGAAGGTGTAGAACGGGCCGCCGTCGAAACCAAAATCTGTGTAGGTCTTCTCCTGGCACCTGTAGCTCGCCTCTGGGTTTTTGTAAACGTCCGAGAGCGGTATCCCGGCATGTCTGGCGCAGAAGGAATAGCCCTTGTGCACCACTGGAACCCGATCCGTCGGTTGCCCGGCATACAGCGCCTCGATTCTCTCATTGCGCGTCATCTGATCCTTTTTCAACAATTTTTCCCCTCCCTTCGTGTCGCCTGCCGCCCACCCATTAATCCTATTGTTTCAGTATGCTTAATGGGTGTTATGGATTTTATTGCCTCTCCCGAGCCTTGTCAATAGATGCCACGCCAAAGCGCGATGTCCATTAAGCGCTCATCCAAGGCTTCAGCACGACCTTTATCGCGCTTCCGTCCTGAATGGCACGGACGCCGTCCTCCATCCTCTCAAGAGGCAGCCTGTGGGTGATTATGCGCGAGTCGATCCTGCCTCCGGACAGCAGGTCGTAGCCCTTGGCGAAATCCGCGGCGGAGTACGAATAAGCGCCCAGGATCTTAAGCCGCTTGTAGTGGATCATATTCCCGTCGAGCGTGGTCATGGAAGCGTCCTTGGGAAGCCCTCCGAACATCGACAGCCGCCCCTCCTTGCGGAGCAGTTCGACGCCCTGCTGATGGGGCTTCGCCGAGGGGTTTGCTGAGATGCACACGTCTGCCCCGCGCCCTCCGGTTATCTCCATGACCCTCTGCACAAGATCATCCTCCGACGAGACAACGAAGTGAGTCCCCGCGTATTCCCTGCTCAGGGCGATGCGGCTCGCGCTCACGTCAGCGAGCACGATGACGCCAGCGCCGCGCAATTTGGCTATCATCGCGTGCAGACAGCCTATAGGGCCCGCGCCAATTATCACGACCGACTCGCCAAGCCCGACCTGTAGGTCGGACTGCGCCTTTATCACGGATGCCAGCAGCTCGGCAAGGATCATCGGCTCAAGGTCCACGCCATCAGGAACCTTGATGATCTGGCCGCGCTGAAGCATCGTCCCGTGAAAGACCATGTAATGGGCGAACCCGCCCGGGAAGCTGGTTCCGGCCACCTCCAGCGTGTCACAGAGCCCTGGCATCTTGTTCACGCAGTAGTAGCATTTCCCGCAGGGTATCGCTGGGTTCGCGACCACCCTGTCGCCGACGGCGTATCCTGCTGCCCGGCGCCCGACGGCTGCGACTATGCCGGCGTTCTCATGTCCGAGTATCACCGGGTAATTAATCTTGGCAGACCCCACGGCGTATGTGCGCACGTCGGAGCCGCAGAGACCTACTGAGTCTATTTTTATAAGAAGCCCGTCCTCCGGGCAGTCAGGAGTCGGTATGTCCCTGACCTCGACTTGGGCCCGCCCTGTCAGATAGAGAGCCTTCAAATGGTATCACCCCTTGGTAAAAATCTTCAGGTCTTTGTTGTAGACGAACTCTGGCATCCTGCCCGCTATGAATGCGTACAAGCCATCCGCCGCGCGGGCGGCCCCTATCTCCGCCGCTTGCAGCGAGGCCCCTCCCAGATGTGAGGTCGCGGTCACGTTTTCCAGGGAATAGAGCATGGACAACTGCGACGGCGGCTCATCCTCGAAGACGTCCAGGGCGGCCCCGCGCAGCCTGCCCTCCTTGAGCGCGGCGTAAAGCGCGGCGTAGTCCACCAATTGGGGGCGCGCGGTGTTGACCAGAATAGCGTGCCGTTTCATCAGGCCGATCTCACGGGCGCCGATCATGCTGGCAGTCTCCTTGGTGGCTTTGGCGTGCAGGGACACGTAGTCGCTCTCGGACATGAGCGTGTCCAGATCCGTGAACGTATAGTCCGCGTACTTGCCCCTCTCCTCATCGGATATGTACGGGTCGAAGACGAGAATTCTGCTGCCGAAGCCGCAGCTCATGATCTTTGCGACCTTGCTCCCTATGGCGCCGAATCCCACCAGTCCGACCGTGCTGAGGGAGAGCTCGGTGCCGACCATCTCATTGGCGTACAGATCCCCTCGCCACCGATGCTCGTGGCGCAGACAGTGGTGGCTCTGCGGGATGCTCCGGCTCTGCGCGATGATCATGCCGACGGTGAACTCGGCCACGGCGTTGGAATTGCGGCCTGGCGCATATATGACCGGTATGTCGCGCTCACTGCAAGCAGCGACGTTGACGTTGACTGGCCCTCCCCGGCCCAGGGCTATGGCCTTGAGCGCTGGGGCGCTGTCGATCGCCTTTTTCGTGAAGCAGCCCGTGTGCGTCAAAACCACCTCGGCATCCTTCAGAAAGGGGATTATCTCGTCATCGGTGCCGCTGAACTCGGCCACTTCGTCATTGGACTCCATGGGGGCCACCGGCCACTGCAACTGATGCGCTGAGTATTCGAAGCGTATGCCGCTCCCGTCGAAGCGGCGCTCAAGCGCAAGGCGGAAAATATCGTTCGTGATGAAACGGTCGCCCAACAGCAGGACTTTCATCAAGCACCCTCCGTTTCGTCAGCTCACTTGAGGCTCTTCACTATGTCGGCGGTCCGGCTTATGCCTATGCGGCTGCATCCGGCCTCGATGAGCTTGAGGCAGAAGTCCAGATCCGCTATGCCTCCCGCTGCCTTTATCTTCATCCCGTCCGACACGCTCCCTTTAATCAGCCGCACGTCCTCAAGCGTGGCGCCGCCTGAGGCAAAGCCCGTCGACGTTTTGACGTAATGGGCGCCAGCCTCCTCAGCGAGCTTGCTGCCGAGCGCCTTTTCCTCGTCCGTCAGGAAGCACGTCTCCAGTATCACCTTGACTATCCCTGGCGTCGCGTTCACAACGGCCTCGATGTCCTTCAAGACCTCCGCGTGTCTGCCGGATTTCAGCGCGCCGACGTTGATGACCATGTCCAATTCGACAGCGCCGAGCCGGTACGCGTCCTCCGCCTCGCGCGCCTTGACGTATGCCGTGTGCGCGCCGGACGGGAAGCCGATGACGGTCCCAACGGCGACCGCCGAACCTTGCAGGGCGTCCCGCGAGAGCGCTATGCTGACAGGGTTCACGCACACCGACGCGCACCGCAGATCCATGGCCAGTTTGCAGCCGCTGATAATCTGCTCCTGTGTCAGGTTCGGCTTGAGCAGTGAATGGTCGACGTACCGGGCGAATTCAAGCTTGTTCATCTCCCGTACCCCTCCACCTTGGAAAAATTTTCACTTGCCTTGCGCTTCATATCGATACCACCTCGTTTGCCCTCTCTTTTTTAAGCGAGGGATGATTGTCATTGCATTCCGAGGCAGAACTCAGTGGTCTTTTCGTCCGTGACTAAGACGTCCACCAGCTTCTGCCTGATTGCCAGGTAGACGGCGAGCAGCTTCCCGCACCCACCGGCCACCGCCATCTTGACTGGGATCTTTTTATACTCATCCGACGTGACCCCGACATTCCTGTCCGCCACGTCGAAGCTGCGCTCATGCCCCTTGTCGTCGATGTATATCATGGAAAGCAAGTTGCATTCGATCTTCGAGGCGCGCAGCTTCTCCATGTCGTCAGGGCTGTAGTACCCAGAGTCCAAGAGGGTGCTCTCCTGGGCAAAGGGCGAACCGACGCCCACGAGCGCCATGTCAGCGCCCCTGGCTACGTCGAGCGTAGACTTTATGGATGGATCCTCCATGAGGCTTTCCTTGAGGGAGATGTTGTTGACCAGGGCAGGGGCGTTGAGTATGTATGACTTGCAGCGGAATACCTCCCCCAGCCTCGAAGCTATCTGGTTGGCGTGCATACGGTTGCTTATCTGCCCGTATCCGCCGAGAAGCGGGACGAAGGTCACGCCCAGGGCGGGGGTGTGGGCCAGGAAGTCCGGGATGAGGGCCAGCGTCGAACCCCATCCTACCCCGACGACGTTCCCGGGGCGCAGCCGTCGCAGAAGGAGGCCGGCAGCCGCCTGAGCCAGCCTCTTCTTGAGCAGGGGGCCGTTCTCATATGGCACTATCGCTACGTCTCTCAGCCCGAATTTTTCCCTCATCCCTCGCTCCAGATCCGGGAAAATGCCATCATAGTTGATATCGATGCGGACGACGCCCATATCCCTGGCCTTTCGCAGGTATCGCGACACCGCCATCCTCGAACAGCCCAGTTGCTCCGCGATCTGCTGCTGAGTGTAGTTTTCCTCGTAGTACATATGTACTATCCTGACAAGATCGTTTCTAGCCATGTCCATGGTATCTACCTTCTGTTCATAGTAACACTCGATATGCTTTTGAACGCCATTATATTTACAATAAATGTCCGATTTGTCAATAGGCCCTGACAGCCACAGGTCAAAAAAAGCGCCCCCTGGGAGGGGGCGCTTAAACTTTCGGAACCGCTGATTAAATAACCTTTTCGCCCAAAGAACATTTAATCAGCGATTCCTTTCATCTCTTGAGTCTGCCGGGGCTACGTGATGTTCGGCTCCAGTATCAGCTCGCCGCGCGCGAAGCGCCGATAGTCCAACATGCTCAAGTCTATGTCCGGCGCGTTGCCCGTCAGCTGCTGCGCCAAGACCTTGCCGGCGATGGGCGCGAGCATGAACCCATGCCCGGAATATCCGGTGGAGTGATAGAAATTCTTCACGTCCGTCTCGCCTATTATCGGGGATCCGTCCGGGGTCATGTCGTAAAGACCCGCCCAGTGACGCACGACCCTAATGTCCTTCGTGACGGGCAGGAGCTTGTTCAGGACGCGGCTCATCTCCGTTATGAACTGCCAGGTGGTCCTGTTCTTAAAGTCCTGCGGGTGCCCGGCAGGGCTCATTCCGCAGATGATCGAGCCGTGTGGCCTCTGCTGTATGTAGTAGTTGCCCGAGAAGCTCATCAGCATCGGCGGGCAAACCCCCTCGTCCACCGGCTCCGTGACCATGATCTCGTGCCGCTCGCCCCAGTTGGGCAGATCGACGCCGGCGAATTTCGCCACTATCTGCGAGTAAGCGCCGGAGCAGTTTATGACCACGTCCGCGTCGATGTGCCCCCGCGCCGTGTCGACGCCGACGGCCCTGCCGCCTTTCACGGTGATGCCAGTGCACTCCGTGTTCCTGTGATACGAGACGCCAAGCTTCTTCGCCGCCTCCAGGTACGCGAAGGTCGTAAGGAACGGGTCGGCATGTCCGTCCCGCGCGTGGTACGTGAAGCCCGCGGCGTCGGACGCGTCGAGGGCCGGGCATATCTCCCTGGCCTCGGCCAATGTCACAGCCCTGCTCTGGATGCCGAGGCTGTTCTGCAACGCCATGCCCTTCTTAAGGTTCTCGAACTCCTTCTCAGAGTACGCGACCAAGAGATATCCGCCCTGATTCAACCCTACGGACATGCCCAGCTCGCCCTCCAGCGTCTCGAAAATATCGAGCGCCGCGATTCCGAGCCTGCAGTTCATCTCCGTCCCCCACTGGGCGCGGATACCTGCCCCGCACCTTCCGGTGGATCCGCTGCAGACCGTCCCCTTTTCGATGACGGTGACGTCCTTCCTCCCCAACGCGGCCAGGTAGTACGCGGTCGCTATGCCTACGATGCCCCCGCCTACGATTACGACGTCTGCCCTGCTTTTCCACTCCACGCTTCCACACCTCCTTCCGATGCCAGCAATCCGGTCTTAATGGGCTTGACGGGCGGCCTGACGGTGTCGGAGACTACCTGGTCGATGGGGATGCCCTTCCTGCGGGACAGCTCCCTCAGTATGATATCCTGGCAACCCCTGCCCTGGCACGGCCCCATGCCTACGCGCAGGACCCTTTTGAGTTCGCCGAACGTCTCGCAGCCCCTGTCGATCCAGAGCCGGATCTCGTCAAGGGTTATCTCCTCGCATCTGCAAATGATCACTTTTTCCTGAGCTTCGCCGCTCATGCCCGATCACCTGTCCTTATGGCCCTGATGTCGTTTGCGAATTCCTTGGGCGCTGATACGTGAATGACGTAGGTCCTGTCACGCTTTGGCTCTATGACAGCCTCTACCGTCCCGCGCGCAAGCTCCTCGCCCTGCCTGCCGAGGCAGATGACCGTGTCGCCCTTTGAGGGCAGGGGCAGCATCTCGTAGGGGAGTTTGTAGAGCGCCCTGTCCTCGCTATACGCCAGATCCACGACGAAGCACGCGAGGCCGGGGCATACGGCCACGCAAATGCCGCATCCAGTGCACTTCTGGTAATCGATCCTCGGCGTGTCGTTGATGTCTTCGAAGGGGAGTATCGCGCCAACCGGGCAGCTCGTGGCGCAGGGGTTGCAGGGTATGCGCTGGGGGCATTCGACCACGACGAGCCCAGCCTTCTTTTTGTCCCACAGATCCCGGGGCGGGCGGATCGCGCCCGGGCGCTCGCTTGTCAGCACCCCGCTGTTAAAAAGGGCTTCTCTTTCACTCATGGCCTTGCACCTCCCACGCGCCGCAGGACACCTTGCCGATGCCTGAGCGGATCTTTTCCCCGACTTCGCCAGCCCTCAGGTGATCGAGGCGTCTCCAGTATTCGTCCAGCTTTTCCATCTTTGCCGGGAAACCTAGGCTCCCTGCCGCGCACAGCCCAGCGATACGCCCTTCCACCATCGCGGCGCTCGCTTCCTCTATGCCCATCGCGTCGCCCGCCGACCAGAAGTCCGGGTTCGATGTCCTCATCGTGCGGTCGCGCTCCGCCACCGATCCGCAGAGTTCCGGAACGTATCTCATCTTGCACCCCGCCTGGGCCAATATCTCCGTGGTGGGCGAAAGCCCGACCGCCAGGCAGATCACGTCGCACGCTATCTTTTGTTCCTTCCCCGTCGGGGCGAACTTGTCGTCCAGCTCCATTATCACGGCGCCTCGGGCGACCTTCTCGCCAATCGCCTCCTTTATGGAGTGGCGCAGCAGGATCGGGACGCCGAGCCTGCGTATCTTCGCGGCATGGACCCAGTACCCGCCGATCTTCGGCATCGCCTCCACCACAGCCGCCACCTCGACCCCTGCCTGGAGCAGCTGGTAGCTTACGATGAGACCGATGTTCCCGGCGCCGACCATCAGCACGCGACGGCCCGGGGTAACCCCGTAGACGTTCATCAGCGTCTGCACGGCGCCCGCCCCGTACACGCCAGGCAGGTCGTTGTTCGGGAACGGGATGAGCCGCTCCGACGCGCCCGTGGCGACTATCGCCTTCCGTGCCTTGACGCGCGCGTACGAATCCTCGCCGCGCATCACCGTGAACGTGCCGTCCTCGATGTAGTAGCCCGTGACTGTCGTGTTGGTGAGGACCTTTACGTTCCGGGCGTTCTCCCGGATCTCGTCCAGGAGGATGTCCGCGATTTTGTAGCCCCTGGTGCCGGCGTACTCGTCCTTGCTCCCGAAGAACTTATGGGTCTGCTTGACGAGCTGGCCGCCAAGCTGGAGATCGCTCTCCGCTATCAGCACCTTCGCCCCGTATGAAGCGGCCTCTGACGCGGCGGACAGCCCCGCCGCCCCGCCTCCTACAACCAGAATGTCAGCCGAGTAATCCGTCATCTCACCGGCGCCTCACTCCGCAGGGGCTGGGGCTATAGCCACGCGCCCCTTGCCACGCTGCGTCTCAACCTTCATCCCGGACGCGAGTGGCGTGACGCACGTCCTCACGTTGGGCACGCCATCGACAACCATGAAACAGCTGCTGCACTTCCCGATGGCGCAGAAAAACCCCCTCGAGCGCTTCATGTTCGGGGTCTCCCTGTAGATCCTGACCCCGTTCGAGTGGAGCGCTGCCGCGATCGGCGCGCCGGAGAACCCCTCCATCGCCACGCCGTCGAAGGTAAACGTGACCTTCTCGCCCCTCTTGAAATTGGACGGCTCAAGTATCGGGTGTCCCTCAATAAGATCCATCGACGATCCCTCCTTCTTCTTCTTCCCAGTCAGACGATATGGCGTCAAGTCGAGTTGCGCGGTTCACGAGGCAACTCTGGCGATTTCCTCGTGAACGCCCTGACGCCGGACACATGACAGCCACAAGCCTCCTTTCTAGCGTAATCGAAGTGCCGCGTCAGCAGTTGCTCCTTTGATCGGCTCTCTCTATCTCCCTTATGTAACCGTAAATGGTGAACTTGCTCTTCCCCATCTTCCTCGCTACGTACCCTACCGCCCCCTTCATGAGGAAAAATCCCCTCTCCCTCAGGTTTTTTATGATTATTTTCTTTTGCGCTTTGGGCAGGTCAGGGACGGGCTTGTCGAACAGGCCCTTCATCTCCTGGAAGGCGTTGTTGAACACGTCCTCTATCTCGAGTCCGAAAAATTCGTTGATCGGTTCCGTGTCCTCAGGCCAGCCATACGAGAAGAGCGCGTCTATAAGCTCCTTTGCCGCCATCGCCTTTGCCGTGTCGAAGTGGATGCATATGAGGCCGATGATCTCCCCTCCATCGTCCCTGATGGCGATGACGCCGCACTTGATGAGTTTCCCGTTGTTTGCCCTGGCCGCGTACGTGTGGACGCTCTCTTGCCCAGAAAACACGTCGCCGCTCAACAGACGGAGGCCGTAGGCTGACATCGGCGAACCCAGCGGCCTGCCGGTGACGTGTCCGTTCGCGCAGGCCACTATGGAGCGGTCGAGGCGGCTCACGTCGTGGAGCAGGATCTCGCAGTCGTCCCCCAGGATCATCCCAAGCCCGCCTATCACCTGGACGAAGGGGCGGAGTTTAGGGTTTATGTCGTTGCCGAGAGTGAAATGCACCTAGCGTGTCCTCCAATCCTGAGAAAACTATTCGGCTGTGCGGTCTTTACGATACGAGAATCTTAAATTTAACACAAAAAATTGTCAACAGCAGAACGATGGAAAATTGAACAAAAGAACGTTTAAACTAAAAAAGCGGGGGGATGTAGGGGATGTTTCAATAGGTGAACCTTTGTCACTATATAAAGCAAGGAGACAGAGATCAAGTCCGCCCCCTTGCGCCTATCAAAAAAAGACAATTATTTGTGTGAAGCCGCCGACCAGCCCTCTAGGGCATACGCGTGAACACGCCGGGCCTGTACGCCGGGCTGGGGTTCGTCACGACGATGCCGGCGTTTATGTACTTCACGCCCAGGTTGATGCCGTGCCATCTGCGCAGGAAGTCATCGTTTTCGACGTAGGCGTAGTTCGCGATGTTGTAGGGGTCCATGAAATAAAACCTCTCGTCGTCGTAGCCTACCGCCGTCACGTAATGCCCGTCGCACCACGTGTCCGCGTAGTCGTGGCCCGGCTCGTCGTTCCACGCCTGTATGAGGCAGACCACCACGCGCCCGAGGTCGATGTGTCCCTTCAGGTCATGCAGGGTGAGATCCTCCGCCAGATCCGACTTCAATCCCTTGTCGTTCAAAAACTGGCACATGTTCTTTATGCCAGTGCCGTAAGACGGGGACGAGCCCACGGCCAGCTCGATGATGTCCTGCCGGGATTCGATGCCGTTGTAAAAGAGTATGGACTGCAACACAGCCACCCCGCAGGTGTAAAACGTGGCCTGCCCCACCAGCGGGATGGAGATGAACCTGGTGGGTGCCATCTGGGCCGGCAGAGCGAAGTTGCCCGTCATCGCCTCGTATGCCGCCTACCTAGCAATGCCGCGCCCAGCGCGAACAGGGCGGGCGCCCCGGCGCCGGCGTCGCAGCCGCTTTCGGTGTCAGGGATCTCAGGCTTCGGCGTCCCCTGGCGCCATATCGCGCAGTCAGCGTTGATCTCCGTCCTGCCAGCCACGTCTATGTCCACGTAGCCCGAGATTTTCACCGTCCCGGCGTCAGCGCGGGTCAGCACGACACTGTAGGTGAGCCCGTCTATGGTAAAGGGCGGCAGGCTGTAGGGCTCGCCGAGCGTAGGGTTGAAGCTGCCGGCCTCGACCGGTTCGCGGAACTCGTATTTGCCTTCGTAACGCCACGCGTTTATGTTAAGTTTGCTCGCGTTTAGTTCCCCCCAGGCCTCGTAGCCCGTGATGTACTCCACTCCGTCCGCGACCTGGCTTTTTATTAGAAGGCCGCCGTTCGTGTTGAGACTTACCCGCACGATGTCCTTCTGCGCGTACCCTCCGCCCTCGACGTACCAGTCGTCTGCTGCGCTCTTTTCAGCAGCCAGCGCCGCGCTCGCGGAAAGGGCAGCGGCAAGCGCCGTTGCCGCGAGCGCCACGCACGGCCAAAACCCGTGTACTCTCAAGACAGACCATCCCCCTCACTCGAAACTCTGAACCGACACCTCGCCCGCCATCCCGAAGGCCCGGGAAGAGACGACCTCGCAGGAGGGCAACGTGCCAGGATCCAGGCGTTCGGCCACTCGGTTCAGGCTTATGAATTTAACGCCTTCTTGGACGGAACGCAACAGGAATTCGCAAAATGGGCCGTAAATGTGCGGCAGGGTGGCTATTGCCGCGTTCATGGGCAGGACGTTCAGCCCCTCCCTGATGCTGTCATGCAGATCATCGAGGAGGGACTTCGCCTCCGGCTCCCGCGCTTTGGCGAGGACAGCCTCCAACGGAGACAGGCTCGACGGGATCTGGAGCGTCTCGAAGGTCTTCCAGGACATCCTCGGGAAAAAGGGGTGCAGGCCGAAGGTGTCGCTGCAATATTTGAAATGGGCTTCATCGATCACCCTGAGGCTGAAGTAGCTGACGCGGAAACCCGGCGCGGCGAAGCCGTTAGGGCGCGCGCCAGCCCTCCTCGTGAAATACTCTACGGCGCGCTTGATGTCGGCCTCCACAGTGGTGTCCTTCATCTTTTGGAGGCGCTGGCCCCACTCCTGGGGGTTCCACCCGTAGACGCCGCAGTCCTGCCCCCGCCGCGACGCGTCCCTCAATATGCCCGGCGCGGACGCTACGATTTCCTTCCCCTGCCCGAACATCTTAGACAGGGCAGAACCAGTCCCCTCGCTCCCCATGCCGAAGAAAAAACTGCCCTCGATGGCCAGCTCGTCCAAGGTATCGAGCAGACGTGGCACGCCGTCCCTGTAAGACTTCAACGTGTCGGTGTATATCTTGAGCGCGACAATCTTCATCCGGCCGTTTGAATCGGCGCTTTGGGCTTGCGGAACACCTCGACCTTGGCGGGCGGCATGTTGCGCAAAATGATCTTAGAGCGCACCTTGCGGAACGTCCTCGGGACGAACGGCATCTCCCCGAGGAGGGCGTAGGTGAACTGGACGAAGAGGCCACCGGGCGCAAGGATGCGCTCCGCCTCCCTCATTATGCCCACGCTTACAGCGGCAGGGAGGCTGCGGAAGGGAAGGCTCGATACCACGGCCCGCACCGGGCCGCGTCCGTCCAGGCGCGAACCCAGTTCCTCGGCCGGGCAGCAGAGCACGTGCACTCCGGCGAAGCGGTTTTTAAGGCAATAGGCAAGCGGCGCCGACTTCTCGACCGCGATCAGCCTCGAAGGGGGGACGCCCATCCGGAGCAATGCCTCTGTCACCGGGCCGGTGCCGGCGCCGAGCTCGACCAGGTAGCCGTCCCTCCAAAAAAACGACTCGAACGGGCGGGCCATCTCGTCCGCGAGCGCGGCGGAGCTGGGACAGAGCGCGCCTATGTCGCGCGGATTCCTCAGAAGCTCGCGCAATACGACGAGCGGCTCGTTTCCCCCGCGCCGCCCGGAGGGATCGCCCTTTTGCGTCACGGCGCGCTCACGCCTCGCTTATGGCGCTTGCCATATTCTTCCCCAGTGACTCGCAGAGAGCAAGGTCGTCCGCGGTCGGGAAGGACTTGAACTCCACTGATGGGCCGACTGGCGTCCAGCCGCCCTTTGACCTGTCCACGAACGCCGTCATCTCCTTGAGGGCGGCGCTGCTCCAGCTATAGGAGCCGCATAGACCTATCTTCCTGCCCTTCATCATCTTGTTCTCGATCAGGCGGAGCAGTGCGGCCATCGGCGGGAACAACTCCATGTTGTACGTGCAGGAGGAGAGCGCCAGCCCGGCGTATTTCCAGATGTCCGTCGTCACGTAGGACATGTTCGAGCGCGAGATGTCGTACACGGGGACTTTTTTGACGCCTGACTCTGAGAGTGAGCGCGCGATCACGTCCGCGGCGATCTTAGTGTTGCCGTACATGGAGCCGTACACCACGACTACGCCCTGTTCCGTCTCCTGCCTGCTCCACTTCTCGTAAAGCCCTATCACGCGCGATGGGTCGCTCCTCCATATGGGGCCGTGCGCCGGGCAGATCATCGCTATGTCCAGCTTGCGCACCTTGGCCAGGGCCTTCAATGCCGGCGCGGAGAAGCGCCCAACGATGTTGACGTAGTAGCGCATCATCTCGTAGAGTGCCCAGTCCAGGCCCGCCTCGTCGTCGAAAATCCCGCCCTCGAGCGCGCCGAAGCCGCCGAATATGTCGTTGGAGAACAGTATGCGGTCTGTGGCGTCGTAGGTGGCCATGCTCTCCGGCCAGTGAACCATGGGCGCGGTGGCGAACGTGAGCTTGTGTCTGCCCAGGTCGAGGGTTTCGCCCTCCTTCACCTCCACCGTGCCGTCCGATATCCCGAAAAAGTTTTTCAGCATTTCGAGCGTCTTGGCGTTCCCGACGTACTTCGCGCCGGGGTAAAGCCGCCTTATCATGCCCAGCGAGCCGGAGTGGTCGGGCTCCATGTGGTTCACTATCACGTAATCCAGCTTTCGTCCGTCGAGCAGGAGATTGAGCCGGTACAGAAAATCGTCCATGGTCGAACTCTTCACGGTGTCCACGAGCGCCGTGCGCTCGTCGTCCACGAAATAAGAGTTGTACGCTATCCCCAGCGGGATGTCCCACAGTCCCTCAAATTTGTCAGTCTCCCGGTCGTTAGCCCCGATCCAATAGACAGAGCTGTTCACCGGGAGGATCCCGTAAGCCTTAAACATCTCCGTGCCCCTTCATCCCTTAATCGCTGTCCGCTCTCTTGCCGTGCTTAGAGCTGCCGTAGGTTATTTTCTCCTCTTGCTGCTTGACTGGGGTCTCCAGGCTTTTTTGAAGATCCTGCAAGAGCCGTCTGCGCTTTTTTTCGCCTTCGCTCTCCTCTGCCTCCGGGCCGTCCTTCGCGTCGAACCTCCCTTCCAGCACCAGTATCTCGACCAGCCTGGCATCCTCGCCTATCGCCTCCGCCAGGGATTTTGCCCGCACCTCCGCCTTCGGGTTGTCACGAAGGTACGTGCGGGCCTTCTCATACACGACGTCGAGCAGCTTCCTGCACGACTGGCAGATCGACCCCGCCGACGCGCCGAAGATCTTTCCGCACACGCAACACGTTTCCATTTCCACGCCGAACACCCCCACATCTTGCCCGATGTCAGTAACTGCATCAAGCAATAATGATACACTAAAAGCTCCAAGGGGAAAGGGTCTTTTTCTGATTTAAAATTATATGGAATTTTGTGAATATTGTCAAAAACTTGTTTTTTATCGGAAAATATACGATAATTGGCCCGAAGAAATTTATGACCATAGAAGAGGGGCAGGCACCGCGAAGCTTACATCGTCACCCATCAGGCATATGGCAATAAATCAGTTTTTTCGTAGGCAGACATCTTAAGGAGGTTTATCTGGAATGGCGGAGCGCACTATTGATCAACTATGCGAGAACCTGCTCGCAAAGAGGGAGGAAGCCTCGCTTGGCGGCGGCCGGGATGCCATCGCCAAGCAGCACGAAAAAGGCAAGCTCACGGCCAGGGAGAGGATAGAGAAGATCCTGGACCCCGGCAGCTTCGTCGAGCTGGACGAGCTGGTGGAGCATCGCTGCTCTAACTTTAGCATGGAGAAGGCCGTGTTCCCTGGAGACGGCGTCGTGACCGGGTACGGCACCGTCGACGGGCGCATCGTCTACGTTTTCAGCCAGGATTTCACCGTCATCGGCGGCTCGCTGGGAGAGGCCCACGCAAAGAAGATCTGCAAGGTGCTCGACCTGGCCATGGAGTGCGGCGCGCCCTGCGTCGGCATAAACGACTCCGGCGGGGCGCGCATCCAGGAAGCAGTGGACGCCCTCTCCGGGTACGGCGGCATCTTCTTCCGCAACGTCAAGGCGTCCGGCGTAGTGCCGCAGCTCTCCGTAATAGCCGGCCCCTGCGCCGGCGGGGCGGTCTACAGCCCGGCGCTGACGGATTTCGTCTACATGGTCGATAAAATAGGCGTCATGCACATCACGGGCCCGCAGGTCATAGAGGCGGTCACCGGCGAAAAGGTGACGTCCGAGCAGATAGGCGGCGCCAGCGCGCACAACCAGACTTCCGGGGTGGCCCACTTCTTCGCGGCAGACGAGGATGAGTGCTACGCGCAGGTCCGAAAGACGCTCTCGTTCCTCCCGGGCAACAACATGGAGGAGCCGCCGCGCAAGGATCCGGGGAGCGACCCGAACTGCCTCGACATGTCCCTCCGCGAAATCGTCCCCACCAACCCGAACAAGGGCTACGACGTCCGTGACGTGATCAAAAAAGTGGTCGACGACGCCGATTTCTTCGAGGTCCAGCCGCTCCATGCCACGAACATGGTCACCGGCTTCGCGAGGGTCGCGGGCAGGGTGATAGGCATAATCGCCAACCAGGCCAACGTAATGGCCGGGTGCCTCGACATCGACGCGTCCTGCAAGGCCGCCCGTCACATCCGCTTCTGCGACTCCTTCAACATACCGATAGTGACCTTCGAGGACGTGCCAGGGTACCTCCCGGGCCTCAACCAAGAGATGGGCGGGATAATAAAGCACGGCGCGAAGCTGCTGTACGCTTACAGCGAGGCCACGGCCCCCAAGATAACGATAGTCCTCCGCAAGGCATACGGCGGCGCGTACCTGGGCATGTGCAGCAAGGACCTAGGCGCGGACGTCGTGCTGGCTTGGCCCCAGGCTGAGATCGCCGTGATGGGCGCCGAGGGCGCCGCCAACATCATATTCCGCAAGGAGATCGAGGCGTCCGAGGACAAGGCGGGGACTCGTATGGAGAAGATAGAGGAGTACCGCGATGCCTTCGCGAACCCTTACGTAGCGGCATCTCGCGGGTACGTTGACAGGGTGATCCTACCGGAGGAGACAAGGGGCGCACTCAGCCAGGCGCTCTTCATGACCGAGAACAAAAAGGAATTGCGGCCGAGGCGCAAGCACGGCGTGATGCCGGGCTAGGCGGTGGGAAAGATGAACGGTTACGAGGCAATGTCGTTCTTTTGGTTGTTGCTGACGATAGTCGCTGTCAGCCTTGTTTTCCTCGTAGTCATCGGCGTGGCTGTCACTGCGATCTTGAAAAAGATATGCGCCGGTGGGCAGGAGCGTCCGAGCCAGCGCGAGGCCGCTCCTGCCAGCGCGGTTCAGGCCCCGGCGCCAGCCCCTGCCGCTGTGGCCTACGAGGCGCCAGCCCCGTCGGTGGACGACGACGAAATCGTGGCGGTGATAACCGCCGCAGTGGCCGCGGTATGCGGACAGGAGGCCAGCGTGGTCTCCGTGACGCCGACCTGCAGCCCGCGCCAGCACCAGAGCACTGGCAGCATGTGGCGCTTTGCCGGCAGGCTCCAGAACTTAGAAGGCTTCTCGGATATTTGATTTAATAATTTTAGGAGGTAATAGATATGGCTCGCAATTTCAGAATTTCTGTCAACGGGAGATCGTACGACGTAGTGGTCGAAGAGATGGGGCAGTCAGCGGTGTCCGCGCCAGCAGCGCCGCAGCCAGTTTTCATGGCGCCGGCAGCCCCGGCAGCGCCTGCGCCAGCGCCACAGGCTGTGGCCGCGCCCGCCCCAGACCCTGTCGCCGCTCCTGCCGCCCCGGCGCCGGAACCAGCAAAGGCGCCTGTCACAGGCGGCACGAAGATCACCTCGCCGATGCCTGGCAAGATATGGAAGATGCACGTCAAGGAGGGCGACGTGGTCTCGGAAGGGCAGCTCGTCCTCGTGCTGGAGGCGATGAAGATGGAGAACGAGATATTCGCCCCGGCGGGAGGCACGGTCGCTCAGGTCTGCTTCAGGGAGGGGGATTCCGTCAACACCGACGACGTGTTAGTCGTCATCGCCTGACCCAGGCATCTCGGGAAGGGACAAGCCGCCTGAATCAAGACGCTACGCAGCCGCCCCTTGAGGCGGCTTTTTTGCTCTTTTGCGCATATGATAAAATTCATTACAATACTTTAAAATTCGTTACAACGCTTTTTTTATGTATTATAATACCCACGTTCAGTATATTTCTTTCGAGGGGGCGATCATATGCCAGGCCTCGCGCCGTGGGAAATCGAGGAGAATGAGCGGTGGAAGCACGGCGGCGATGAAGCGCCTGTCGCCGCAGCCCTGGCGTTTGTGACGCGGCGCGCCTCATCCCAGCCCGAAATGAAAGCAGCCGCGCTTCAGCCGAGCGAATCGCGCTCGACCGGCAAGGATACGGACATAGGCATAAATCCCGAGACCGCGCTGGAACTCAAGCGCGTGGGCGCGTTTGACGGATACGCGAAGTATCACAGGCAGGTGCTGGCCGCGTGCGCTCACATGCGCGAACACCTGGGCAAACTCAACGCCGCGCTCTTCAAGGGCTGCGAGCTGGAATCGCTCCAAGAGCGCTACGAGAGCATATCAGCCGAGCTGGAGGAAAACTGGAGGAATAGGAAGCAGTCAGAGGAGGCTGTCAGGAGAGGGGTGTTCCTGGCCACCGAGCTGATAAAGGCATTCCCAGTCTACAGGTTTTTCGTACCGCTGGCGACGCCGCTCAGGCTGGTGGGTTGCATGGGCGACAGGCTGGACGCGTCCCAGGTGTCCCTGGTGCTGGACAAAATCAACAGGATGCCCAGCGCGCCCTATTCTGAGCCCTCCTTCCTGGGCATGAGGTGCGTCGCCTGCGACCGCCTCCTGAGCCTCTATCTCCGCACCGGGGAGTACGAAAAGGCCCTCGATGTCTGCGAATGCGGCATTACGGTCGAGGGAGTCGCCCCCGGCGCGAAGGATCGCTTCCGGCACAGGCGGAAGGCCATCGCCAAAATGATCAAAAGGAGGGGCGAGGCGAAAAACGCGTGGAGCTTCAGCTACGCGAGGCAATTAAAAAAAAGGTCAGCCCAGTCGCGATCTTTTTGACCCGGGCATAGGATAGCCACGCGGCGACTAACGCCGGTTTTCGGCTAAAAGCCAGGTTTTTTGGCGAATGGGATGGCGCGTTGCGTTGCTTGTTTTTATCGCGCCTTCTCGTTGGCGAGAGTATTTTCTGCCCAAGTTCAGGCCACGCCTTCGCTCATGTCCGTCACCGCGTTGTGCCGCGCCAAAGACGTTGATCGCCAATCGTCTTTAATTCAATTACGATAAAAACATAATTGCTGTATAATTAAATGGTATTTTCGTGGAGGTG
Organism: Synergistaceae bacterium; assembly: GCA_031258255.1. Lineage (GTDB taxonomy): Bacteria > Synergistota > Synergistia > Synergistales > Synergistaceae > JAIRNC01. Next base: position 10,027 of record JAIRNC010000041.1, on the reverse strand, counting down.
AAGGCGCTTGCAACTCAAACATGGAATTTGTATTCATGCCCACTTTTACCAGCCGCCGAGGGAAGACCCGTGGCTCGACTGGGTAATGAGGGATCCGAGCGCAGCCCCTTACCATGACTGGAACGAATGTGTGTACGAGCAGTGCTACAAGCCCAACATGGCAGCGCGTCTCCTTGGCCATGACAACCAGATCGTCTATATCGCCAATAACTACAGGTGTCTGAGCTTCAACGTCGGGCCGACCCTCCATTCCTGGATAGATAAGAGGGACCCGGAGCTGTCGCGGTTCATAGCGGAGGCGGACAGTAACGCTGTGGAGACGTTCGGCCAAGGCGGCGCCATAGCGCAGGCGTATAGCCACATGATAATGCCCTTAGCCAGCGAGCGGGACATAAGGACGCAGGCCGTCTGGGGGATCAGCGATTTCGTTCACAGGTTCGGACGCTCTCCGAAGGGGATGTGGCTGCCGGAGACGGCGGTGGACACGAGGACGCTCGAAGCCCTGGCGTCCCTTGGGATCGAGTTCACGATCCTGGCCCCACACCAGTGCGCTGCCGTCCGCGCCCCGGAGGGGGAGTGGACGCCTACGCCCGGAGGCAGCGGGCTCGACGTGACGAGGCCGTACTTCACGCGGCTCCCGTCCGGGCGGACGATCAGCCTGGTCTTTTACTACGGCAGCATAGCCCACGATATCGCGTTCGGAGGGCTCCTCGATAACGGGGATTTCTTCGCCGACGCGCTCTTGGGGCGGCTGCCACGAGACGGCGAGCCACGGCTCCTCATGATTGCCACGGACGGCGAGACCTACGGCCACCACCACCGCTACGGGGACATGGCGCTGGCGAGGGCGGTGCAGAGGCTCAGCGACTCCCGCGACTCCGTGATGACCAACGCGGCCGCTTTCCTGTCGCGCTTTCCGGCCCGCTGGGAGTGCAAGATAGCGGAGGACACTTCCTGGTCGTGCGCGCACGGCCTCGAACGGTGGCGCAGCGCCTGCGGCTGCCACACCGGCGGCGAGCCGAATTGGCACCAGGCGTGGCGCGGCCCGCTGCGAGACGCGCTCGACCGTCTGAGGGAGCGGGCTGACGAGGTATACGAGCGCCAGATGAAGCGCTACTGCGACGACCCGTGGCTGCTCCGCGACGCAGCCGTGAAACTTTACCTGATGGACTTTCCCAGGGACGCGTCCATAGAGGATGTCTCCGCCAGGAAGCGCGGGTTCCTCGCTAAATTTTGCGGCGACCTGTCTTGCGACGACGCGCGGCGCGTCCTGACGCTGATAGAGATGCAGCGGATGAGGATGTTCATGTACACCTCCTGCGGCTGGTTCTTCAACGATATCTCCGGCATAGAGACCCGCCAGATACTGGCTTACGCGCTGAGGGCTTCGGAGTACATGAGGGACGCCGGCGGCGTCTCGGCGGAGGCTGATTTACTGAGCGACCTCAAAAAGGCGCCGGGCAACACGGCTGATTACCCGACGGGCTACGACGTCATGATGAAGGCCGTCATGCCGCAGAGGCGCTCGATCAAGGACGTGGCCGCCGCAGCCGCCCTGATGTCCGAGAACAGGGCCTATTACTCGTACAGGATCAAATCCGGCGGACGCGCGTACCCCTCCGGGGACATGGGCCTGTCGGTGGCCAGGATGAGCGTCGCGGACACGAGGACGCTGGAGGGGTGGCAAGGCTCGTCCGTCGTGCTCTCCACGGGCGGGCTGGACGACGTATGCAGGCTCACGGACAAGGACCTGCCGTCGCAAAAGGAGATATGGCGCAATTTTTACACCGGTGACCTGCTCTCCACGTCCCGGTACATAGAGAGCGCGTTCGACCAGGGGCCGTGGCACTTCCGGGATCTGCCGAAGGACGACCGCGACATCATAGCCTCTCTGCGCACGAAAGACGCAGAGATCGACCAGATGGAGTACGCTGAGGAGCTCCTTGCCGACAACAGGAGGCTCCTGGTGCAGCTCGACATGATGGGAGTCAGCGCGCCGCCCTTTCTCCAGGCAGCGGCGAGCCTGGTGTACGAGCAGAAGATGAGGGGGCTTGCCAGAGACATCCCTGACATCCTCGACCTCCTGAAGCCGGAATCCAGCCTGGAAGTCCTGCTGGAGGAAGCGCGCGGCATGGGCCTCACGCCGGGGCTGTCCGCCCTGGCGCCGGCTATGGAGGGGGCATTTCATGACAGGTTGATGAGCGCTAGGGGCGCTGGAGACAGAGGCGCGTTCGAGTCATTGCTCTCGGTGTGGAAAAAGGTCTGCGACCTAAAGATAGATATAGACAGATGGAGGATCCAAAACGCCATATGGGGTATACTCGTCCGAGGAGAGGCGGATCTCTCGCCGGCCGTCCTGGGCTTGGCCGGCGCGCTGGGTTTCGCCACCCCGGCGCGTACCACAGGATAAGCTCTGATTAAAAGCAAATATGCCTTTCTATAAAAAAACGGGGGGTTTTTGAGGATGTCTGTTTTGAATTACGCGGAAAATATCAGCGAGTCCCTGTTGACTACCTTCGAGAGGAACGCCATTTTCAGGAAAATAGCCTATTTTTCCATGGAAATAGGCATCTCGCAGGATGTGCCAACGTACTCAGGAGGGCTCGGCATCCTGGCGGGCGATATCCTAAAGAGCGCCGCAGACCTGGGCGTCCCGGTGGCGGCTGTGACTCTCCTCTACCGTAAGGGCTACTTCCGGCAGGAGCTGACAGCCGAGGGGGATCAGGTCGAGCGCCCGGTCGAGTGGGAGCCGGAGAAGCTCATGTCCAGGCTCGACAACAGGGTCTCGGTCGAGCTGGAGGGCCGCACCGTGCAGGTAAGGGCGTGGGGCTATGTCTACGTGGGGCACTCCGGCTACCCTCTGCCCATATATTTTCTCGACACGGACATCGAGGCCAATTCACCGGGCGACCGCAGCCTGACGTGGGAGCTGTACGGCGGCGACAACAGGTACAGGCTCTGCCAGGAGATGATCCTGGGGGTCGCCGGCTTGCGGATACTGCGAGACCTGGGTTACAACAACATCAAGACGTTCCACCTGAACGAGGGGCACGCCGGTTTCATCTCGCTGGAGCTCACCAGGGAGCTGGGCTACGAGGACTTCGACAAGGTGCGCGAGGAGGTCATTTTCACCACCCATACCCCTGTCCCCGCCGGGCACGACTACTTCCCATACGACCTGATCAACTCCGTGGTTGGCGAGAGCAACAGCGTCAGGCTCCGCAGGATGCTGGGCGGCAGCGGCGTATCCATGACGGAGCTGGGGCTCAACTTCAGCCGCTACGTGAACGCCGTCTCCAAAAAACACGCGGAGGTAAGCCGCAAGATGTTCGGCACCGAGAAGGTCGATTTCGTGACGAACGGCGTCCACTCGACGACCTGGACGTGCCCCGGCTTCGCGCGGCTCTACGACAAGTACATACCGGCGTGGAGGAACGACCCCAGCCGCCTGATCCAGGCGCTCCAACTGCCGGACGAGGACATCTGGAAGGCCCACCAGGCCGCGAAGATGCGCCTTTTCGCGAGGGTCCTGGAGGAGACTGGTGCGGAGTTCGACGCGGACGTGCTGACCATAGGCTTCGCCCGGAGGGCAGCTACGTATAAGCGCGCCGACCTCCTGTTCAGCGACGTGAAGAGGCTCCTGGATGTCTGCTCCGGGCAGGTTCAGTTCATCTTCGCGGGCAAGGCGCACCCCCACGACGCGCCTGCCAAGGAGATAATAAAGCGCATAATAGACCTCGCCAAGGAAATAGGCGCCGCGATACCGATAGTGTTCCTCGAAAACTACAACATGGAGCTGGCGCAGGTGCTGACCGCCGGCGTGGACGTGTGGCTCAACACGCCGATACGCCCGAGGGAAGCCTCCGGGACCAGCGGCATGAAGTGCGTCCACAACGGCGTGATGAACTTCTCGGTGCTGGACGGCTGGTGGATCGAGGGCTGGATAGAGGACGTGACGGGCTGGTCCATAGGCCCCGCCCCCCACGAGGCCGACCTCATAGAATACGACGAGATGCGGGACGCGCAGGATCTCTACAACAAGCTGGAGGAGAAGGTAATCCCGACGTACTACAACGACAGGCGCAAGTGGATAAGCATGATGAAGAACACGATTGCCCTGAACGCGAGCTACTTCAACACGCACAGGGTCGTCAAGGAGTACTGCGAGAAGGCCTACGGCACGATTTTCCGTGCCCACTAGCAGGTGTGACATGGGCGAATTGCCGAGTGCCGCTCTGAAGGTTCTGCACATCACGACGGAGATGGCCCCTTTCGCGAAGCAGGGGGGCCTCGGGGATGTCCTGGGTTCCCTCCCGAAGGCGATGAGGGCGATGGGCGTGGACGCGAGGGTGCTCATGCCGGCCTTCCCAGGCGTGCTGGAGAGCGCCGCTAAACACGGGCATTCCATCACGAGGCTGCCCGACAAGGTTCACGTCGCCATCGACTGGAGGGTCTACTCTGCCTCGGTGCTCCAGGCGGACGTGGGCGGGCTGGCGGTCTACATGCTCGAACAGCCTGAGCTTTACAGCAACCCCAGTATATACCCCATGTCGCTCAACCTGGAGACCGTCATGCCGTTCGCCTTCCTCTCCATGGCTGGGCTGGAGCTGCCCGGCGCCGTAGGGTGGAAGCCGGATGTCATTCACGTCCACGACTGGTTCACGTCCATCCTGCCCATAGCGCTGCGGTGGCACAGGCATTACGGCGCAATGAGGTCTGATTATGACGTGGTGCTCACGGTGCACAACCTCTCCTACCAGGGCGTCATAGAGCAGCCCGTGCTGTCGGCGTGGGGCTTGACGAGCGAGGCTTTCTCGATGGACTCGATGGAGTTTTACGGCCAGGCGAACATATTGAAGGGCGGGATCATCACCGCCGACGCCATCACCACGGTGAGCCCGCGCTACTCCTGGGACATCCAGACGCCCGACGGCGGCTTCGGCCTGCACGGCCTGTTCGGCGCCCTTCGCGGCAAGCTCACCGGCATCCTGAACGGGATCGACTACGACGTATGGCATCCCGACATCGACGATGAGCTGCCGGCCAAGTTCGACGCAAACGACATGTCCGGCAAGGCCCTGTGCAAGGAGCGTCTGCTGGATCGCTGCGGATGGACGGACGACGGCCGCCCGGTAGCCCTCTTCGTCGGGCGGCTCGTGCCGCAGAAGGGCGTGGATGTCCTCTTCACGGCGCTCGAAAGGATGCTTGGCAGAAGCTGCCGCGCAGTGGTGATCGGCTCCGGCCTGTCCCAGTACGAGGACTGGGCTCGTGAGCTGGCGAGCCTGTACCCGGAAAATTTCTGGTGCTTCATAGGATTCGGGGAGGATATAGCGCACCTGGCCTATGCCGGCGCGGATATCCTGCTCATGCCGTCGCTCTTCGAGCCCTGCGGCCTCTCCCAGATGATCGCCATGGCTTACGGGACGATACCTGTGGTGCGGAACACGGGCGGCCTCTCCGACTCGGTGATCGACTTTGACGGCTCGCCGGACGGCACAGGCTTCATCTTCAGCGACTACAGCGCCGAGGAGCTAGCCCAGGCGACGTACCGCGCGATAGACGCCTTCGACGACAAGGGCAGATGGGCTGCCGTGACGCGCAACGCAATGACCTCTGATTTTTCGTGGGCTGCCTCGACAGCGGCGTATGTCAGGTTGTACGATAACCTCAGGAGCGGTAATTTGCTGACATAATTTCTTAAAAGTCCTGTTACAATGTGCTTGGGGGTTTCAGTCTACGAATAAATTAAAGAGGGGTGTCTTTCTATGATTTATGGCAGATACGGTCGGGTGCTGGCCATAGTTCTGGCTGGCGGCAAAGGAGAGCGCCTTATGCCTCTTACGAAGTACCGGGCCAAACCGGCGGTCCCGTTTGCCGCCAAGTACCGTATAGTTGATTTTGCCCTTTCCAACTTGGTAAACAGCGGGATCTATTCGATTTACTGCCTTACGCAGTTCAAGAGCCAGTCCCTCCAGGAGCACATCACGCAGGGGTGGCAGTTCGGCGCGGCATTGAGGGGCAGGAATTACTTCGTGAACGTCGCCCCGGCCCAGATGTGGAACGACGAGAGATGGTACGAGGGGACGGCGGACGCGATCTACCAGAACCTTCACCTCCTCACCATGTTTAACGCGGACTACGTCTGCATATTCGCCGCCGACCATATTTACAAGATGGACATAGAACAGATGCTGGCCTACCACATTGACAATAAGGCGGACATAACGGTGGCGGCGAACAGGGTGCCGAGGGCGGAGGCGCATCAGTTCGGCTGTATTTCGACGGACGAAAACGGCGTGGTGGACGGGTTTGTCGAAAAGCCGAAGAGTCCGCCGGAGATCAAGGCGAACCCGGGCTACAGCTTCGTGTCAATGGGCAACTACATCTTTTCCAGGGAGATACTGGAGGAGGCCATACTCAACGACAGCATGGATCCTGACAGCAGCCACGACTTCGGCAAGGACATCCTCCCCAAGATATACAAGGAGTGCAAGGTCATGGCTTACGACTTTTCCACGAACGTGCTGCCCGGCAACGACAAGCCGTACTGGAAGGACGTGGGGACGCTAAAGGCGTACTGGGAGGGGCACATGGATCTTTTGCAGCAATATTCGGCCCTCACGCTCTACAACGCCCAGTGGCCGATCCGCACCGTATCCTTCTCCGACCCCCCCGGTTTCACGTACCCGGCCAGGGGGATGGGCTCGTCTGTGGAGGGGTGCCTCCGCGCCGAGGCGAGCCAGGTCCTGGGGGCGGTGGTGCATCGCTGCGTGCTGTCCCGCCACTGCATAATAAACGCCGGGACCGTGATGGAGGAGTGCATAATAGGGCAAGGCGTGGTCATAGGCGAGAACTGCAAGCTCCGGCGCGTCATAGTGGACTCCCATAACGTCATTCCGGCGGGCACGGTCATAGGGTACAACTCCGACAGCGACGCCGAAAGATATTTCCTGGACAAGGAGTCCGGCCTGGTCGTGGTCCCCATGCCGAAGATCCAGCTCAGGAAAAACCTTCAGGTCCCGGACAACCACCAGAACTTTGACGAGGACATGGGGTTTTCGTCGTTTTGATCAGCCCGCGACCCCTAAAAGCTCTCCTTGTGCGCTGCGTCCACGTCCTCGCGTGGGCGCTTTTCGCATTGTTCATGCCGTATCTGTGCCTGCCGTCCCAGGCGGCCTTGGAATCGTCGTCGGGAGACGCGCTTGGCGGGCCGCCATTCGACATCTCAAACGAGTCGGTCTTTAAGGCCGGCTACACGAGGCTCGCGGGTGAGCGGTACAGGCCGATAGGCAACCCGTATCTCGTCTGGGAGTCGTTCGGCGGGGAACCTGGCGGCCCGCGCGTGATGATCGTATGCGGCAGGGTCTCTGAGCGCCTTGGGCAGGGCTTCTCAAACGCCCTCCGGGACATCCAGGTCCTGCTCGTCCGCGACGAGGGAGCGAAGCTGGCGCTGTTGCAGCGCCTCAGACTGGGCGACGGCTCGTCCCCGCATGTTTTGCCGCTGAACCTTGGCTTGCCTGACATCCTGGACGGCAGGGATTTCATGGTGCGCGTCATGAGGGGCGGCAATAACACCGAAGCGTATCTGTACAGGTTCGACGATGTCGCGGGCAAGCTGACGGAGACGCTTCGGATAAACAGGTCGTTCCCGGCGAAATTGGGCGTAAGGGTCAAGGGGGCGCTGGAACAGGGCGGGTTTGTCAGGATAACGTCGGCAGGCCCGGACAGGGAGGAGCGGCTGAACCTGTCCTATGCGGTCGAAGCCCTGATAGAGGACGGCCTTTACCAGCTCAACGGCCGCCCGGTCCCGTCGATGCGCAGCCTTTCCTGCGTCAGGGCGGGCTACGAGGGCGAGGATCTGGTCACTGGCAGCGGCGGCACGGAGGTGCGCGTCGGCATGAGCCTGATCACGCCGTCGCGCAAGCAGGCCGCGGACATCACGGCGATAATGACAAAGGACGGCAAGGGCGATTGGCATGTGACGGATTACACCTTCGAGCCGTTCCTGCCTTATAGGTTCTAATTCCGATTCTAAATCAAGCGAACCGCGACAGCAGCTTCGCCTCCGACTCCGCGATGGTCAACTTCGAGCAGGTGTTTGCCGCCTACAGCCCAAAGACGATAAGGAGGGTGCTGTAATGGACAGCAAACGCCGGACGCGGCTGCCGATTTTCGTATACTCATTGGTATTTTCCCGTAAAAGACCGCGCATTTTTTCCAAAATATCATCCTTGGCCTGACAATCCATGCCTATGCCTTCTTGAGCGCCGCGAAGATTTGGCGCGTAAGATTTTGGCTGACGAACGACTTCGGCTATAATAGCGCATATTCTCGCTAGCTGACTGGGGGCGATCCTATCGAGCCGTTTTTCGCTTATTTCAACTCTTTAGGGCCTTTAGGGCCTTGCGCTGTCTTGTTTCTCGGCGGCTGTCTTTTAATATCCGGCTTCATATTTAACTGGAAATGGCTGTACCCAAGCCGCCGTTCCGTGAGAAACTACGATCCTGGAATACGCAGGCTGCTGGTTCTCGTCACAGGGATCATACTGATTATCTGCAGCGTGGTGTTTTACGTTTTCAGGGATTTAATGTATTGGTACTGAGAGAGGGGCGATCATGGCAATGGGTCTGTTTGACAAGGTGATGAAGGTGGCAGGCGGGTTATCCGGCGGCGCGAAGTCGGACGGCAAAAAAGAAGAAATTCGAAACATTTTCGACTCAAAGGTGAAAGACGGCGGGAGTTACTCCGTTTTAGCCGGCATGAACATGGTTACGACCAAGAAATTGATGAAAGAGGTACGGACTTACTACAATTACATCATTGGCTACAAGGACGGCGACGACCCGGAGATAATACTCATCTCCACATCCAACGATCTCGCGTCTGTGGATGAGCCGGTGCTGTGCAAAAAAAGCGAATGCAAAAAGGCTGAATACTTACAGGATACTGGTTCTTTTAGCATTTCGCATCCGATGCTGGGTGACGGGCCTGTGGACTTTGGGGTAATCTCGTCCGCCGCGTGGGGGGCGCCAGGGTCTGGCGCGTTGATCATCCCAGTGTCTTACCTTGACGAATACGGGCCTTTTACCGAGTTCTTCCAAAGCCGCTTCGTGAAGTAACGCGCGGGCATCATTCAGATGTCCGGTCGCCGTGCTTTGAACGGAAACGAATAACGCAATACATGAACAAGATATTCGACATAGAGGACAAGAGGAAATGGCATGACGAGCATTTCCACATAGACCTCAAAAACGCTTTCGATATAGGGGCACGGCTGACTAAAATTGGCTGGGCGGCGAAATGGCGGCGCTGAGTGTACGTGAAGCGTGTAAGTATCTATGAACTACGCCTATATTCTCCGCTGCGCTGACGGGACGCTCTACACGGGGTGGACGAACGACCTGAAACGCCGCATTTACGCGCACAACCACGGCACAGGCTGTAAATACACCCGGACGCGCGCTCCAGTTGAACTGGCCTACTGCGAGGAATTCGAGGATAAGCGTGACGCGCAGCGGCGGGAATACGCGATAAAGAAGCTGCCGCGGCAGGAAAAAGAGCGCCTGATTGAAAGCCGCAATGAGGCGCGGGGGCATTTCGGCCGCTGATGCTGTGAGGCTAGCACATTATTCGTCTGTACTGTAACAAACAAGCTCTACAGTTATTTCGCGCCGGAAGTCAGCTGCATTGCCAAAGGGAAAGCACATAAAAAGTACGAGTTCGGCTGCAAGGCATCGATAGTGAGCACGTCGGAAGGCAACTGGGTCGTCGGGGCCACGGCGCATCACGGAAACCCGTTTGACGGCCACACGCTAGCGGAGAGTCTGCGGCAGATGGAGAGAATTGCCGGGAGCGCGCCGAAAGAAGCGTATTGCGACAAGGGCTATCGCGGAGCCAAATCAAAAGAAGGAGTGACGTGCGAGATCCTCATACCAGGCACCAAAGGGAAACAAAGCCGTATCGTGCAACGGTTTCTCAAACGCCGGAACGCGATAGAGCCGATAATCGGCCACCTGAAGAGCGATCA
>JAIRNC010000103.1 GCA_031258255.1 Synergistaceae bacterium | reverse complement strand
ATGTAAAGAATGAAGATATAGCGTCAATAAAATTTAATAAAATAACAGGATACAGTGAGATCAAATTAAAAAATGCAGATGAGGGTATATCATATTGGGTTAGAGGGGTAGCCTTAAAGACAGGTAATTCAGCTATACAAGCGACAGTAGTACAAAATAAAGAATTAAGGGAATATATAGAATTTGTTGAAGTAATGCAAAAAGAATTAACCTAAGCCCCCTATATCCTGGCTCATGACGTGGTAAGTATTATAGCCGAATAACAGACTGACCCCGTAAAGGGAATATTCATATTCGCCTCTGTCCTTTGTCCCTTGCTAGAGATAAAAAGCCGCAGCGGTCACGTCCTCCTCCACCAGCATCTGCTCCCGTGCGGACTTGATCGCGTAGGCGAAATGGCGCGCGTCCGAGATCATGCCCTCCATCTCCAGCCTGTCCCGTCCGTTCAGGAGCATTTTGGCGTTGAGACGCCAGAACGTCTCCACCAGGTGCGGCGGGTCGTCCATGACAAAGCGCGCGAGACGCGCGTTCTTCACGATGTCCACGGCCAAGGCCCAGCCCTTCGTGAGCCTGGACACGAGCACCACTACCCCGCCCGGCTGCGTCATCACGCGTACGTCCCTCTCGTCGTAGTCCGGTCCTTCCATGTAGCAGAGCTGCTCGCGTATGTTGCCCGCCACGTAGCTCCTGTCGTATGACTCGAACTTGCAGTAGTAGTTCAGGTACGCGTCGAGGGTGAGCCAGTTTTCGACCCCGGAGAGCGACAGCATCCAGTTGGACGGCAGCTCGGAGCAGTCGTCCCGCTGCGTCTGGCTGAACGCCCTGCCGCAGTTCATGAGGCGGTACATCATGCACCACTCGTCGCGCTCCTTTTCGAAGAAGATGGAGTATATCTGGGCGAAGAGTGTTTCGTCGTGGTTAGCCACGACCTTGAACATCTCCCCGTATGGCATGTATCTGGCCGCGTCCTCGTCAGACTCGAAAGCGGCGAGACCCCCCGTGACCATCATGAGCCTGTGGCCGCTCCAGAAAAGAACGCCGCCCGCTTCCTCGGGGGGGTTGAGCAGGGGGACGGAGAAATTCACGAAGTCATTCCCCTCCAGGACGTCCCACACCTCAGTCGGTATATCAAGTTCCGGTTTAAGTGCCGAAATGGATATCAAGTCTTGCACCCCGTTCGCGGCGTCCGATAATCCATTATCGCGATTATATTCCCTTACGTTACAACATCGGCTGCAAGACGCGTGAGCTTTATGCCGGTCGCGCGGGAAGCGATGGATAAGCGGGCAGTTGCCGCTTTCCCGGATTTTTTGTCATGCGTCGTAAAAACGGCAGGAATGTGTTAAAATTCTCCGTGACTCAGGGGGTGATCTTTTGAAAATCAGCGAAAGCAACGTCTACAGCGCGGAGGTCCTTGCCGTACACCACGGAGCGGTAAACGACGAGGTGGAGGTCGTACTGGATGGCGGCAGCGAGAGGCTGACTTCCATCATAACGAACAAGAGCGTCAAGCTGCTCGGCATAGCGCAGGGCAAAAAGGTGACCGTCCTATTCACGCAGGCCAGCGTCATCCTGATCGCGGACTCGGACGGCGTCCGGTTTTCGGCCAGAAACCAGCTCACCGGCACGGTGACCTCCATAAAGGAGGGCGTCGTGAACGCCCGGGTGTCCGTGCGCCTCGACTGCGGCGAGAGCGTCGCGGCGATGATATCCATCGACTCGCTCAAGAGCCTCGGCCTGGAGGCCGGGATGAGGGCCACCGCGCTCATAAAGGCGTCGAACGTGATTTTGGGGATGCGGGAGTAAGGGAAGCACGGGCTGCGCCCAACGCATGACGGGCAAGGGTCCCAGTCAGCCCGCGCCCGGCACTGAGGCATAGCGGTCCAATGCCTAAAGAACTCCCGCCTATAATAAGATCTCTGGGGAACAGGAACTACAGCCTGTTTTTCGCGTCGCTCTGCGTGTCGCAGGTGGGGCTGTGGATGCAGAGGGTCGCGATGGGATGGCTCGTCTACCGGCTCACGGACTCCACCAGAGCGCTGGGGATCATAGACTTCATGGGGGCCATACCCACCGTGGTCCTCATCCCGCTCTCCGGGTACCTCCTGCCGAAGTTCGACCAGCGGGCCGTGCTTCTCGTCACCCAGGCGCTTCTCATGGCCTCAGCGGCGCTCGTGGGCGCGCTCACCCTGACGGGTTACGTCTCCTACGCGTGGCTTGTCCTGATCGCGCTCACCATGGGCGTCATAAACGCTTTCGACTCGCCCGTCCGTCAATCGTTCGTGGTAAAGCTGGTCGACCGCAAGGAGGACGTGTCGAACGCCCTGGCCCTGAACTCGTCGGTGTTCAACGCGGCGAGGCTGATCGGCCCGTCCCTGGCCGGCATCGTGATAGGCCGTGTCGGCGAGGGCGTCTGCTTCCTCCTGAACGCGGTCTCTTACCTCGCCACGATCTTCGCCGTGAAGGCCATCAAGGTCGCCGCCACGCCTGAGAAGCCCGCAGCCGGCAAGAGGGAGGGTTTGTTGAAGAGGCTGCGCCTCCTCCGCGATTTCCCGCCGTTCGCCTACACGCTCATGCTCGTATCCATGGCTGGCGTGTTCGGGGTGCCGTACCTGGCCCTCATGCCAGCTATGGCCCGCACGGTGCTCGGCGGGACGTCCCGGACGATGGGGCTTTTGCTCATGGCGGTCGGCGCTGGGGCGCTCATAGGATCACTGCTCATGGCGGCGCGGAAGTCCCCCGTCGGGCTCGACCGCTGGGCCATTCGATGCTGCCTCGCGTTTGGCGCGTCCGTCTCAGTGTTCGCCCTGTCCCGCTCCGTCTGGATGGCGATGCTCCTGGGCGCGCCGGTGGGCTTCTTCATGGTCACCGCGCTCATCGCGTGCAACACCTTCTTGCAGACGATGGTGGACGACGATCACCGCAGCCTGCTGATGTCCCTCTACGTCGCCGCCATCACGGGGATAGCCCCGTTCGGGAGCATAATCGTTGGGCAGCTCGCGGAGATGATAGGGACATCCGGCGCGCTCTGCGTGAGCGGCCTCGTCTGCGTCGTGACGTCGCTCCACTACGCACGCAAGCTGGATCAGTGCCGCACCCTGATACTCCGGAACCTCAGGGCGCTGGGCTTCCCCTTGAAAGATGGCGCCAAGTGGGAAAAATGACGGTCGGCGCCGAAATCTCATCAAAACCCGAATTGCAGCACCGTCTTTAGAACCAGCTTCTCCTCCGGCCTGAGCAGCGTAGATGGGAAGCCAGGGTGGCGCGGCGTGTCGGGGTAATGCTGCGTCTCCAGGCAGAAGCCGCCGCGACGCTGTAAGGCCCTGCCCTTTCCCGTCATGCTGCCGTCCAAAAAGTTCCCTGTGTAAAACTGTACGGCTGGCTGAGTCGTGTAAACCCTGAGCGACCGCAGCCCTCTGGAGTCGGTGACAGTGGCCGCGAGACGCGGTGCCTCCGCCGGCCCGCCGTCATCCCGATTCAGAATGAAGCAGTGGTCGTAGCCGCCGGCAGCCAAAAGCTGGGGGTCGTCCCCGTCGATGTCCCTGCCGATCTCCTTCGGCGTCGAAAAGTCGAAGGCGCCCCCCCTGACCTGGATTGTCTTTCCGGTTGGGCAGAGGTCGAGGCCTATCTCCAACATGCTCTCGCTCTCCAGCTTCAGGACGTGCCCTTCGATAGTCGGATCCTCCCCCGCCGACAGGTCGAAATAGGAGTGGTTCGTCAGGTTTATGTGGGTCGGCGCGTCCGTCTTCGCCGAATACTCCATCGTGAGCTTGTTCTCGCTGTCAAGGGAGTACAGCACGGATATCCTGACCTCCCCAGGGAACCCGTCGCAGCCGTCGGGCGACGTCGCCTGAAAGAGGACGCTCTCGTCCCCTGCGGCCTCCGCGGCGAACACGCGTTTGCCAAGGCTGCCGTGCAAAAAATTTTCCCCGTCGTTTTTTAGGAGGCTGAACTCCCTGCCGGAGACTGAAAAGCGCGCGCCCTTGACCCTGCCCGAGTACCTCCCGACGAACGCGCCCTGACTCGTTTCGTCGCGCTCGTAGCTTTGCAGGTCGTCAAGCCCCAGCACGACGTCCGCGTGCCGGCCTACGGACGGCAGCATGACCTGGGTGACGCGGCAGCCGTAGTTCACGCAGCGCACGACTACGCCGTTTCTGTTCTGGAGCGTGAACAGATCAACGGGCGTGCCGCAAGAGGCGATGCCGTAATGCTCTCTTTTCATGATGCCTCCTCGAATATGCCCTTGTGCGTTTTGGCGGCACGTCGTAAAATTCACCAGCTTACGTTGAGCGAGCGTCACAGACGCCGCCAGACCAGCGGGCCTATAATTTCATTATACATTCAATGGACGGGCTGGCTGGGAATTGGAATGAATCAGCCTGTAAAATACATATGTCAATCGAATTTTCATGAGGGGACGCGGGGGGGAGGTCAGAGCGATGACGCAAGCGTCACGGCTGTCTTGCGAGATCATGGCAGGGAAATACGATTATGTTTTTTCTAGCCTCTACGGCCCTGGCGGTGACGCGGCCCGGCAGAGGGAGCGATACGCGCGCGCGATAGGCGCGTTTGGCGAAAGCTACGGCCCGGGGCGCCGAGTGTCCGTCTATTCCGTCCCTGGGAGGGTCGAACTCTGCGGCAACCACACCGACCACAACAACGGCATAGTGATGGCCGCGGCCGTCGACCTGGACATCATAGCCGTGGCCTCGAAGTCATGCCGGGATGAGATCAGACTGCGCTCAAAGGGTTTTAGCGGCGAACACGCCGTAAGCCTGTCGACACTCCAGCCGCGCGATTCGGAGGCTGGCTCACCGTCCGCCATCATTCGAGGGGTCGCCCAGGGCTTTTGCGCCTACGGCGGGCGCATCGGCGGCTTTGACGCCTATGTGGATTCTGATGTTCTCAAGGGAAGCGGGCTCTCCAGCTCCGCCGCGTTCGAGGTGTGCGTCGGCACGGTCCTGAACGAGGAGTTCAACGGCCGGCGCTTCGACGCGGTGACTCTCGGCATAATCGGCCAATTCGCGGAAAATCGATATTTCGGCAAGCCGTCCGGGCTGATGGACCAGGTCACCTGCGCGTCAGGCGGTGCGATATCGATAGATCTCAAGGATCCGTCCGCCCCTGTCGTGGAGAAGGTCCCGCTGGACCTGGCCTCCTACGGGATGAACCTTGTAGTGACCGACACCAAAGGGGATCACTCGGGCCTCACGGACGAGTACGCGGCGATAAGGGGCGAGATGGAGAGCGTGGCGCGGTATTTTGGCAAACCCTGTCTGCGCGAGGTGCCATATGATGATTTTCTGGGCGCGGTAGCCCGCGTGCGCGACGCCGCCGGTGACCGGGCTACGCTGCGCGCCCTGCACTTCTTCGAGGAGTGCGGACGGGTGCGCGAGGCGATAGACGCGCTCGGGCGCGGCGACATGCGGGGTTTTTTGAGCATCATAGCGGAGTCGGGCAACTCGTCCTTCGAATACAATCAGAACGCGTACAGCGCCAGAGACTCAGGGCATCAGGGCATACCGGTCGCGCTCGCCCTATCCCAGGTGACGCTCCGTGAGCGCGGCGCCTGGAGGCTCCAAGGGGGCGGGTTCGCCGGCACGATACAGGCGTTCGTGCCGGATGACCTGCTTGACGGATACCGCGCCCTCATGCGCTCAGTGTTCGGGGACGATGCCTGTCACACTCTCCAGGTGCGCGCCTCAGGAGGGGTCAAGGTCTGCTGACAGGAGCTGGCGGGCGCTTCAACCTGCCGCCGATCTGATAAAAATGGAGGTGCGTCAATGTCAGTGCTGGTTACCGGAGGGGCGGGGTATATAGGCAGCCATACGTGCGTCGAGCTCCTTGACGCCGGTTACGACGTGATCGTGGCCGACAGCCTCGTGAACGCGAGCGAGGAATCCATACGCAGGGTAGAGAGGATAACGGGCCGCACTGTCAGGTTTTACAGGGCTGACCTCTGCTGCCCGCGCGTCTGCCGCGAGATATTCAGCGAGAACCCGGGCGTGGAGGCGGTGATCCACTTCGCCGCGTTGAAGGCCGTTGGCGAGAGCGTGGAGAAGCCGCTGGAATACTACGCCAACAACCTGTCCTGCGCCACAGCTGTCCTGGGCGCCATGAGGGAGACCGGCGTCAGGGACTTCGTTTTCTCGTCGTCGGCCACGGTGTACGGCGATCCCAAGACAGTGCCAGTCAGGGAGGATTTCCCGACGTCGGCGGCGAACCCTTACGGCGCCACGAAGCTCTTCATCGAGAGGATGATAAGCGATATATGCGCCGCTGACCCCGCTTTCAACGCGGCAGTCCTGCGCTACTTCAACCCGATAGGCGCGCACAAGAGCGGCATGATAGGCGAGGATCCGAACGGAGTGCCGAACAACCTGGTCCCATACATAGCCCAGGTCGCTGTAGGACGTCTCGCCAAGGTCAGGGTGTTCGGCAGCGACTATCCTACCGCCGACGGGACCGGCGTCAGGGACTACATCCACGTGGCCGACCTCGCAAAGGGGCACGTCGCGGCGCTCGCAAAGCTCAAGGGCAACTGCGGCCGGTTCGTCTGTAACCTGGGGACGGGCAGGGGCTACAGCGTTTTGGAGGTGATAGCGGCGTATGAGCGGGCCAGCGGCAGACGCATCCCGTTCGAGTTCGTGCCCAGGCGGCCGGGGGACGTAGCGGCCGTGTACGCCGATCCGTCCAGGGCCCAAAGGGAGCTGGGCTGGAACGCCGAACGCGGCATAGACGACATGTGCGCCGACTCCTGGCGGTGGCAGAGCGAAAACCCGGACGGTTACGGCAGATAAAGGAGGAGTGGGCATGGGGGAGCCGATGCTTGTGATTTTGGCTGCCGGGATAGGCAGCAGGTACGGGGGGCTCAAACAGATCGACGCGATTGGGGCGAACGGGGAGCTATTGATTGACTACTCGATTTACGACGCCATCAAGGCAGGCTTTAAAAAGGTACTGTTCGTCATCAAGGACGAGATCAGGGATGATTTCATGGAGGTCATAGGCAACAGGATGGAGCGCAACGTCGAGACGCTTTACGCGTACCAGGAGATCGACGCCTTGCCGCCTGGCTACAGCGTGCCGTCCGGACGGGTGAAGCCCTGGGGCACCGCCCACGCCCTTTTGGCCGCGGCGCCTCTGATCGACGGCCCGTTCGCGGTCATAAACGCCGACGACTATTACGGGCCGGGGGCGTACCGAACCATCTTCGACTGGCTCTCAGCCTCAGGCGACAGGCCTGGCAAATCACACTTCGCCATGGTGGGCTACAGGATAGAGAACACAGTCTCGGATCACGGCGCTGTCGCGCGCGGCGTCTGCGTGGCCGACGAGATGGGGTACCTGGTGAGCATCGTCGAACGCGCCATGGTTGAGAAAGCCCCTGGCGGGGCGCGCTTCTCGGAGGACCAGGGGAAGAGCTGGACTGACATCCCTGGCGGGACGCTCGTCTCGATGAATTTCTGGGGGCTGGACAGGAGCTTTTTCGACAGCCTTGAGGGCGATTTCGCGGCGTTCCAGGAAAAGAGCGTCCCGGCTAACCCCCTGAAGAGCGAATTCCTGCTGCCGGCCGAGATTGACTCCCTGATCCGTCGCGGCGCCGCAGACGTGAAGGTGCTGGAGAGCCGCGACAGCTGGTTCGGCGTCACATACAGGGAGGACCGGGCCGGGGCTGCGGAGGCCATGGCAAAGCGGCACAGGGACAAGATTTACCCGACGCCCCTGTGGGGCTGATCGCCGCGTCAGGCGCCAGGCCGCGCACCAGCGCAGCGGCCTAGCTGCCGTACAGCACCCCCGCTATGGTGAACGCCGCGATGAGCAGCGCGCATATCGCGATGATCGCGTCTACGGCGCGCTTTGACAGGGTGATCCGTTCGTAGAGGTTATGGCGCAGGGAACCGCCGCGCACGGCGTCCTCCCTGCGCGCGACATCCCGCTCCCTTGCGTCCAGCTCTGCCTCTTTGCGGCGCAGCTCGTCTTCTGGCATATCGGAGAAGTCACTTCTTTGATATGTACTTGCGGACGTCTATCGCGACCGCCATGATGATTATCAGCCCCTTGATTATGTACTGGAAGTAAGCGTTCACCCCCAGATAGTAGAGACTGTAGTTTATGACCTGAAGGATTATGACCCCAACCAAGACCCCCGGTATCGTACCGACGCCGCCCGTGAACGACACGCCGCCGATGACGCAGCCGCTGATCGCGTCGAGGTCGTAGTTGAGCCCGGTGGCCGTGGTGACGCTCTGCACCCGCCCTGCCTCCAGGAACGCCGCTATCCCGTATAGCATGCCGGCGATGAGGTACACCTGGAAGATATTGCGGACGACGTTGACCCCTGACACGGCCGCGGCCTCTGGGTTGCCGCCGATGGCGAACATGTTCTTGCCTATGGTCGTCTTGTTCCAGATGACCCACATGACCGCAGAACATATCGCGAGATACACCACTAGGTACGGCAGCTTCATGAAGCCTATGTCGAAGGATCCGTTGACGACGCTAATGTAGCGCGGGTCGAGGCTCGCCAGCGGCTGCGCGCCTCCCGCCTGGCTGTCGATGTAAAGGCACAGCGCCCCGTAGGCTATGAGCTGCGTGCCGAGGGATATGATGAACGGGTGCATCTTTAGCACGGCGAACCCGAAAGCGTTCAGGCAGCAGAACATCATGCCGACTGCCATGGCGAGCAGCAGCGGGAGGGCGAGCGGCAGCGGCTCGGTGATGCCTGGGTACATCCTGGACGCGTATGTGACGCTCTGCAGCAGCGACGCGGATATCGCCGCGCAGCACCCGAGGATGCGCCCTGCCGAAAGGTCCGTCCCCGTATAGACTATCATGCCGGCGACGCCCAGGGCCAATATCCCCCTCGTGGACGCCTGTGCCATTATCTTGCTCAGGTTGTCGAACGAGAGGAACGTCGGCTCCATCACGACGACGGCTATTATCAGCACCCCCAGTATTACGTAGAGGGAGTAGTTCAGAAGCCATTCCTTCCACTTCTCGTTTCCGACAGACAAAGTGCTCATTGAACGTCCCCCTTACGCATATCTGGCGGCCAGCCGCATTATCTCCTCCTGGGACGCGTCCGCGATGTCCAGTATGCCGGCCATCTGCCCGCCGGACATGACTATTATCCGGTCCGATATGCCTAGCAGCTCCGGCATCTCGGAGGAGACTACTATGATTCCCTTGCCCTCGGCCGCCAGGTTTATTATCAACTGATAAATTTCGGCCTTTGCCCCCACGTCTATGCCTCTGGTTGGTTCGTCGAGCAGAAGCACGTCCGGCGACGTGAGCAGCCACCGCCCTAGTATCACCTTCTGCTGGTTCCCCCCTGACAGGTTCCGTATGTGGGTCCTGTGCGACGGGGTCTTGACCTTCAGGCTGTCAATGACCCACTGGGTGTCGCGGCGCATCTGTCTGCCCGAAAGGAAGCCGTATTTTTTATAATGGTTAATGTTCGCTATGACGGAGTTGAAGGTTATGTCCAGCCGGCCGAAGATACCATTGGCACGCCTCTCCTCTGTGAGCATGGCGAAGCCGTTTCTTATGGCCTCGGAGGAGTTCCTGTTGTTCGTGGGCGCGCCGTTTTTCGATATCGTCCCGCTCGCGTGGCGCGCTATGCCGAAGATCGTCTCCAGCAGCTCCGTGCGGCGGCTGCCGACGAGGCCCGCCACGCCCAGTATCTCCCCCTTCCGCAGTTCGAAGCTCACGTCGCGGCAGGTCGGCTGGTATGCGCCGGAGAGCTCCTTCACGGACAGGAGGGGTTCGCCAGGGACGTTCGTCTTTGGCGGGAAGCGCTGCGTCAGGTCACGGCCCACCATCATCTTTATGATCTTGTCGACCGTGAGGCCGTGCGCCGGCTCCGTCGCTATCCACTTGCCGTCACGCATGATGGTCACCTCGTCTGAGATGCGCAGTATCTCCTCCATGCGATGGGATATGTATATGATCCCGACGCCGCCGTCCCTGAGTTTTTTTATGATCTCGAAGAGGTGTTCGACCTCCTCGTTTGTCAGGGAGCTGGTGGGCTCGTCCAGGACGAGTATCTTGGCGTTGTACGAGACGGCCTTGGCGATCTCCACCATCTGTCTCTGGGACACGCTGAGCTTGCCGATGATCGAGCGAGGGTTCACGTCGATCCCAAGGTCGTCAAATATGGCTTTCGTCCGCGCTGCCATCTCGCGGTGGCTCACAAAGCCGTATCGCTTGGGGAACCTCCCCAGCCACAGGTTCTCCATCACGCTGCGCATCAGCACCTGGTTCAGCTCCTGGTGAACCATGGAGACGCCGCCCTCCATGGCCTCCTTGGGGCCGCTGAACCTGGATGCCTTCCCGGAGATCAGGATCTCCCCGGCGTCCGGCTTGTATATACCGAACAGGCATTTCATGAGGGTGGATTTTCCCGCCCCGTTCTCGCCCATGAGGGCGTGAACCGTCCCGGCCTTGAGGCGCAGGCACGCCTGATCCAGCGCCTTCACCCCAGGAAAGGATTTATCCAGCCCCTTCATCTCCAAAAGATACGACTCGCCGCTCATCGGAGACCATCCCCCCGCGTGTTTTCGGTAAAGGCGAGGGGGCTTGACGAGAAGCCCCCTCGTGACGCCGTTTTATTTGCCCATGAAAGGTGAATACGGGATGCGTACAGCTATGCCGCTGTCGTCGTACGTGTAGCTGGTCCCGTCGAGCGGGGCTTTTCCAGCGGCCATGTTGAGCATTATGGTGGCCACGGCCTGTCCCATAGCCTCCCCGTCCTGTTTGACGGTCGCGCTCATGATCCCCTTGCCTATCGCGTCGACCGCCTGATCCGTCGCGTCAACGCCGATCACCGGGATGAACTTGCTGCCGCCCTCTAAGTTGTAGCCCACGTTGGAGAGCGCCGCGATAGCGCCCATGGCCATGGAGTCGTTGTTGGCTATGACCAGCTCTATCTTGCCTTCGTTAGCGGCAAGGGCGGACTCCATCGCCTGCTGCGCCAGCGCGGTGTCCCAGTTGCAGACGAAGGTCTGGCCTATCTGATCCATGGTTACGCCGTTCAGTGCGGCCTGTTTGACGCTGAACTCGGTCCTGGCTATGGCCTCAGGGTTGTCGGGCTCGCCCTTGAACATGACGTACTGGAACTTGCCGTCGCCGTTGAGGTCGAAGGCCTTGTTCTCCCATAGCTGTTTGATGATGTCCCCCTGCATCTTGCCCGCGTCCGCCGCGTTTGTCCCGACGAACACGGACTTGTCATACGTCTTGAGGACGTCGAGGTTAGGCTCGCGGTTGAAGAACACGACGGGGATCCCTGCTGCCTTGATCTTCTCTAAGACTCCGGCAGCGGCCTGGGCATCCACCATGTTCACGATGAGCCCGTCCATCTTCTTCGATATCATGACGTCGAGCTGGTCGTTCTGCGTGGCCTGGTCGCCCTTGCCATCCTGCATGGTCATGGTAGCTTTGCCATCGAGCGCCTTGGTCAGCGCGTTGCGGACGGTGGAGATGTAGGTGTCGTCATACTTGTAGATGAGGACGCCTATGTTGGGGGCGGCAGCCGATGCCACACTCGCGAAAAGACAGGCGATTACTGCGCAAATAGCGACGAACATACAGCTTGAACGTGGTTTCATAACCATTCCTCCCTTGAAGCTTTAAATTTTTTTTTGCTGAAATCGTTGTGGGTAACTTCCGCGCGCACGGATTCTAAAAACAGGAGCTAAACATAGTATTCTCCACTATAAATACTTTGTCAAGACCAAATCTTAGTTTTTTTGCCCAGAATGATCCAAGAAGTTAGTCTAGACGAGCGTTAAGCCGCTTTACGGACAAGTAGCGCAATCGCGTCATGCCGGGCAGAGCCGCCCAAAAACGGCGTCCTTGCGCTTACCAGCGTCGCTCGTCCGCCGTCCTGCCCGACGCCGGCTCGCTGCGTTCGCTCGAAAAGCCTGGCATCTCGCGGGGACTTGACAGGCATATTCAGCAAAAAGTAAATGCCGTCGCCGTGGGATAAGGCGGCTTTTCCCTTGACCCTCCGTTCAATATATCATATTATTTGAAACGGGAATTGATGGAGGTCGATGCAACATGAGCGGGATCTTTCCAACGCTAAAGACGGACGATTTCATCCTTCGCGAGCTGACAGAGGACGACCTG
Organism: Synergistaceae bacterium; assembly: GCA_031258255.1. Classification (GTDB taxonomy): domain Bacteria; phylum Synergistota; class Synergistia; order Synergistales; family Synergistaceae; genus JAIRNC01. The sequence goes on along the minus strand of JAIRNC010000103.1, from coordinate 11,211 downwards.
GACGCGATAAGCTCGATCTGGGGCAGCCCGGTCGTGACAGAGAAGCTCAGTTCCGGAGCGCTGTCGCACGAGGAGTCCGTGCAGATGCTTTACGTCCTTCGCTCCCTCTGGGACAACGACGCCGGCATCCGCTGGGGCGTCGAGCTCGACGGACAGCTCATAGGCACGTGCGGCTTCAGCAACCTGAAGGCCAGCGCCAGGCGTGGCGAGCTGGGGTACGAGCTGGGACACGAGTTCTGGGGCAGGGGCCTCATGCGCAAGGCGCTTCGCCCTGTTTTGGACTACGGTTTCAACATAATGAGGTTCAAGCGGATAGAGGCTTTTCTCAACGTTGACAACGACAGATCCACGGCCCTCCTCAAAAAGCTCCGGTTCGTGGACGAGGGCATACTCAGGGACTATGCGCCGACTCCGAAAGGGCTCATCGATCAAAGGTGCCTGTCGCTCCTCAAGCGCGATTGGCAAGCCCAATGACGCGGTTTTTCAGCCGGGGCGGACTACAGGCCCCGGCTGTATTCGGGTTATAAATCAAGTTGCTGCGCCGGTCAGAAAAGCCCTGTCACCCTGCCTGAGGAGTCCACGTCGATTGAGCAAGCCGCCGGGCGCTTTGGGAGGCCAGGCATGGTCATTATCGTCCCGGTCATGGGGATCAAAAAACCCGCGCCGGCCGACAGGCGAACCTCCCTCACGGTGAGCGTGAACCCCTCGGGCCGCCCTTTTTTCTCCGGGTCGTCGGAGAGCGACGCCTGTGTCTTGGCCATACAGACGAGGAGGTCCCCCATGCCCAGCTCCCTGATCCTCCTGAGGTCCTTTTTAGCCCTGTCGGTGTAGGCAACGTCTGCGGCGCCGTATATTTTCGTGGCGATAGCGGCGATTTTTTCCTCCGGGGACATGTCCGGCTCGTATAAAAACTTGAAGCCGTTCGGCTTACCGCACGCCTCCGTCACGGCATCCGCCATTTCCAGGCCGCCGCGCCCGCCCTGCGCCCAGATGTCGGATTTAACGACCGGCACGCCCAGGGGCGCGCATACCTCCCGGATAAGCCCTATCTCCTCCTCCGTGTCCGTGGGGAACACGTTTATTGCCACCACGGCCGGTATGCCGAAGGAGAGCATGTTCAGGACGTGTTTCTCCAGGTTTGGGATGCCCCTCCGCAGCGCTTCCGTGTCGACGTCTCCAAGCTTCTCCTTCGGGAGCCCGCCGTGCATCTTGAGCGCCCGCACCGTGGCCACGATTACGACGGCGCTGGGGGTGAGGCCGGCCTGACGGCACTTGATGTCGAGGAATTTCTCCGCGCCGAGGTCCGCCGCGAAACCAGCCTCCGTTATCAGATAGTCGGCGAGCTTAAGCCCGTACTTCGTCGCAGTCACGCTGTTGCAGCCGTGGGCGATGTTCGCGAACGGCCCGCCGTGGACGAAGGCCGGCACGTGTTCCAGCGTCTGGACGAGGTTCGGCTTGATGGCGTCCTTGAGGAGCATCGCCATGGCGCCATGCGCTTCGAGGTCGCGGGCCCGCACTGGCGAGCCGTCCGTCGAATAGGCCACGATTATCTCCGACAGACGCCTTTTCAAGTCGTCTATGCCGTCCGAGAGGCAGAGGATCGCCATCACCTCCGAGGCGACCGTTATGTCGAAGCCGTCCTCCCTCGGTACGCCGTCCGCCGTCCCGCCCAGCCCCACGACGACATGCCGGAGAGCGCGGTCGTTCATGTCGAGCACCCTCTTTAAGGCTATCCGCCTGGGATCAACGCGAAGCGGGTTCCCCTGCTGGATCGAGTTGTCCAGCATCGCTGCCAGCAGGTTGTGCGCGGAGGTGATGGCGTGGAAATCCCCCGTGAAGTGTACGTTTATGTCCTCCATCGGCACGACCTGGCTGTACCCGCCGCCCGCCGCGCCGCCCTTTATCCCGAACACCGGGCCAAGCGACGGCTCGCGCAGCGCCACGCAGGTTTTTTTGCCTCTCTGGGCCAGCGCCTGCGCCAGCCCCACGGAAGTCGTGGTCTTGCCCTCCCCCGCGGGCGTCGGGGTTATGGCCGTGACTAAGATAAGCTTCCCGTCCGGCCCCTCCTTGACCCGTTCCCATAGCGCGGGCGATACCTTGGCCTTGTATTTACCGTAAAGCTCGAGCTCGTCCTCCTCTATCCCCAGCTTCGCGGCTATTTTTACGATAGGCTCCATTTCCGCGGACTGAGCAATTTCTATATCGCTTGGAAACGACAAATGAACATCTCCTTCTCGTAGAATTATAGATTATAACGCTCAGACGCCGGCCAGCCGGAGCGTGTTTCGCAAGAGCGACGCTATCGTCATCGGGCCTACCCCGCCTGGGACCGGCGTGATAAAGGCGGCCTTCCGGAGGGCGGATTCGAACTCCACGTCGCCCACGAGCCTGCCGTCTGCCCTGTTGATACCCACGTCGATCACGACCGCCCCAGGCTTGATCATGTCGCCTGTGACAAAATTAGGCCTGCCTATGGCCGCCACGACGATATCGCCCCTGCGGACGACATCAGGGAGATCCTCTGTGCGGCTGTGACACACCGTGACGGTGCAGTGCCGCGCGAGGAGCATGGCCGCAGCCGGCTTGCCCACGATATTGCTCCTGCCTATCACCACGGCCTCCAGGCCCTTCAGCTCTACGCCGGTGGAGTCTATCAGCGTCATGATGCCCTTTGGGGTGCACGGCTCGACGACGCTCTCGCCGGACCACAGTCTGCCTACGTTGACCGGATGAAAGCCGTCCGCGTCCTTTTCTGGGATGATCGCGCTGACTATCCTCTTCGTGTCGATCCCGTCGGGCAAGGGCAGCTGCACCAGGATGCCGTGCACTTCCTCCGAGCGGTTCAACCCCTCTATGAGCGCCAGAAGCTCGTCTTGCCCCGTATCTTCAGGCAGACGGCGGATGAAAGAATTTATCCCCGTTTCCAGGCACGCCTTCTCCTTCTGCCTGACATAGACCGCCGAGGCGGGGTCATCCCCCACCAGCACGACCGCGAGCCCCGGCCTGTCCTTCGCGGGCCGCCCTGAAAGCCGTGCCTTCATATCCTCCCTGAGCTGGGCCGCTATTTTCTTGCCGTCGATTATCATTGCCGTCATCCGCGCCGCCCCTTTGCTGAATTGAATTGATCGTACCTTTCCCAAAGCAACCGTGTCCTAATCCAGGGAGACGCCCTCCACCACGGTGTTCGCGCTGCCGTCCTTGAAGCGCACGCTCATGCGGTCGCCGCGGGACAGGGACGCCGCTGATCGGACTGCGGCGCCGTCCGCGTCACGGCACAGGGCGTAGCCCCTGCCGAGCACCGCGAGAGGGGAGAAGGCGTCGAGGGCTGCCGCGGCGGACGAGAGCGCGTTTTCACCCCGCTCTGTCACGCCGTCCATCAGGGCGAAGAGATCCCTCTTCATGTCGCCCAGGAGCTTTTCTGATACCTCAAGCCCGGCGGACACCAGCCGGTTTGCCCGATCCTCCCGCCGCGCCAGCAGGTTCTCCTCGCGGGTGATCCTCCGGAGCATCCCGGACGCCAGCAGGTCGCGGGCGTGCATGAGACGGCGGGCTATCTCAGACGAGTCTGGGAAGACACGTTCAGCGGCGGCTGACGGAGTGGGCAGCGCCGCGTCCGCCGCCAGGTCCGCGAGCGAGCTGTCCGTCTGGTGCCCCACACCGGTCACCACCGGGACGGGGCAGTTTCTGACGGCGCGGACGATCCTCTCGTCGTCGAACGGGGAGAGGTCGTCCTTCGCCCCGCCGCCCCGGGCGAGTATCACGCAGCTGATGCCCTTAAGCCTGCCGCAGACACCCAGCGCGCGGGCCACGGCGGCCGGCGCGTCCACACCCTGCACGACGGCAGGGACTATCACTATGTCGACGAAGGGCGCCCTGTTAGCTGAGACCTTGAGGATATCCTGGACGGCCGCCCCCGTCGGGGACGTGACCACCGCCACCTTTGCCGGGTACTGCGGCAGCGGGCGCTTGTGGCGCGGGTCGAACAGGCCCTCGCGCTCCAGCGCGGCGCGGAGTTCCTCCCTGGCTCGGGACTGGGCGCCCGTCCCCAGCGGCAGTATGCGCGTCGCGTAAAGCTGGTACGCCCCGGCCTTCGGATAGACCTCCACGCTCCCCGTCACGATCACCTCGTCGCCGTCCGACGGCCAGTCCAAGATGCCTGACGTGTGGGAGCGGAAGAGGACGCACGACAGGCGCGACTCCTTCCCAGCCAGCGTAAAGTAGACGTGTCCGCTGGTGTGCCGCTTAAAGTTCTGAAGCTCGCCCCTGACCGCCGCGTCCCGGAACTCTGGGACGCCAGCCAGAACGCGCCGCAGGAGCTCGGAGAGGTCGTCCACGGTGAACGTCCTCCGGCTCGTTGGCACCTGCGGCAGTGGCGTAACGGGACGCCTACTCGCCATCCACGCCGCCGTCGTCGTCGGAGCGCACGATGCGCCCCAGGACGCCGTTTACGAACCTGCTCGACTCGACGGTGCCGAACATCTTGGTCAGCTCGACGGCCTCAGAGATGGCCACGGCCACCGGGACTGTGTGTTCCAGAAGCCCCTCGCAGAGGGCCAGCCGTATCGCGGCCCTGTCCACGGCGACCATCCGCTCCGTCCGCCAGCCGACGATATGCTCCCTCAGTATGTCGTCCACCTCGCCCGTTCTCCGGTGCGAGGCCCACACTAGGGCTTTCGCGTATTCTGCAACGTCAGGCTCCTCCGCGTCGAAGGGATACATCTCCAGGGCGTCGCCTGGGGCTAGGTCCTCCCTCAGGTCGAGCTCATATATCAGCTGCAGGGCGATCTCCCTCGCCCTGCGCCTTCGTTGCGGCAAAGTATCCTTGCCCAAAAAATCATCTCCTGAAATCTTTTATGTCGCTTATGAACTTCCCGATAAGTTTGTTGCCGTCCTCCGTGACCGCGAGCCAGCCTATCACATAGCAGCACACGGTCGAGCCGGCGACCCATGCGAGGCCCTTGAGGCCCAGGTTCAGGACACCGGCCGCGCAGCCTCCGACGGCCGCCCAGACGAGGGGCTTCTTCCACAGCGGGAGCGCGTCCCCCATCTCGTCCGGCGCCTTGCGGGTCCAGTGCACGTGTACCGCTATGCCCAGAGGCCTGAAAAACTCCTCCATCTTGTCAATGATAGCCAGCCTCTTCTGCGGATCGTCGTTGTCGGGCAGGGTGACATATACGTTGAGAAGGTTCTGATCCCCTACGAACGATACCTCCTGGCAATAAAAATCCGCCGGCAGACGCTTCGCGGCTATCTGGCGGAAAGCCTCGCCGTCCAGCCATATCTTGCCGTTCTTCGTAACTGTCCACAGGAAAAGCACTTCAAACCACCTCCGCCGGCAAGGGCGTCACCAGGGCCACCCTGCTTAAGGCTGCCCCGCTTGCGCGCCGGCCTCGCCCTCCTGAGACTCGGCCTCCGCTTTCTTCTCCACGAACGTGATGCCCTGCACGTAAACGTTGACGGATTTCACGGAATAGCCGGTATAGCGCTCCACCTGGTCCTTGATAGCCTCCTGCACGTCCCAGCACGCGTCCGGGATGCGGAGGCCGTACTTCACGGAGATATAGGTGTCCACCTGGATCTCCGGCGTGTCGCCGTCTGAAATCGTGATCCTGACGCCGCCGGACGCCTTCCGCCCCATGCGGAGATTGGCCATGAGGCCGGGGTTGGCCGGCTGTACGCCGTCGACGGAGAGCAAAGCCTTTACCGCTAACTGCGCGATCACGTCCTCGGAAATGCGAATCTTGCCACCTGGGCCCGACTGATCGGCGGTGGTCGCCTCTACTCCGTCCTGATCGTAGGTTGCAGCCTCTTTCTCGACCTGCTCGTTGGAATCCATTGCCTTGACCTCCTTTTGTTTTATAAACGCTGAATGCCTATATGTCAGCTACTGCTTGAACGGCTGGCCGCAGTGCGGGCAGAGAAGATCCTCGTCCTCGTCGTAGGCGTCGGGCTGATACGCGAAATCGCGTCCGCACTCAGGGCACGTCGTGCTCTCATACTTTTCCTCTTCGTCCTCGTCATCATCATCGTCATCGTAGTGCGGGGCGGACAATTCGCAGTCGCATAGATCGGAGTGCAACTCCATCAGGTCGTCCTCTAGGTCCTCCACGTACTCGCGGAGCTCGTCCTGCGCTTCCGTCACCTGATCCAACTCCTGGGCTATGGAGTCAAACGCGCCCAACAGTGCCTCGTGGAACTTGGAGAGTCCCACGTTCTCCGATAAACCCTGGCCCTCGATCAATCCACGCAGATAAGCTATTTTTTCACGCGCGCTCATACGTTGCTCCCCCTTTTTGCCCTCTCCAGATATTCGCCCGTCCTCGTGTCGACCACGATGTATTCGCCGTTCTCGACGAAAAACGGCACCGTCACGACCAGCCCTGTCTGCGTGGTGGCGGGCTTACCGCCGCCTGACGCCGTGTCGCCCTTGAACCCGGGCGGCGTGTCCGTAACCTCCAGCTCCACCGATTTGGGAAGCTCGATGCCCATCACCCTGCCCTCGTACATGTCGAAGCTGACCTCGATGTTGTCTATCAGGTATTTGATGGCGTCCCCCAGGATCTCGCCAGGCAGGTTCACCTGGTCGAAGGTCTCCAGATCCATAAAAACGTAGTCGCTGCCGTCCTTGTACTGGTACTGCGCGGGCTTCTCGTCGAAAATTATGCGCTCGAAACGCTCACCAGACTTGAACGACTGCTCCACAGAGCTTCCAGTCTCCAAGTTGCGGAGCTTGCCCCGGACGATCGCGCCGCCCCGGCCCATTTTATGGTGGGAACACTCCAGGATGGTCCACATCCCCCCCTCCCACTTTATCTTGAGCCCCGGCCGAAAATCGCTGGTATCCACAACCTGTGCCATGCAAAACGAACCTCCCCTTAAAAATTGCCACAATGATATCACGATACGCCGCGATTCGGCTATATGAAATAGAAAAACCCCCTCGTCGGGGGCGGCGTGTCCTAAAGGATCGAAGATTCAGCCCAGAAGTCGCTCCAGCTCCTTCGGGTCGTAGGAGTACGTGAAAGCGTCGGATCGCGCTATGTATCCCTCCGTCACGAGCCGCGCCAGATCCTGGTCCATAGTGTGCATGCCGAGGGACGCGCCCGTCTGCATTATGCCCTTTATCTGCGACGTCTTGCCCTCCCTGACGCAGTTGCGTATGGCCGAGTTCGCTATCAATAGCTCCGTGGCCACCATGCGGCCGCCGCCTGGGAGCGGCAGGAGCTGCTGCGAGCATATCCCGATCAAGATATTCGCCATCTGCATCCTCACCTGCTGCTGCTGGTGGGGCGGGAAGACGTCGATCACTCGGTCTATCGTCTGGGACGCGTCCGGCGTGTGGAGCGTGCCGAAGACCAAGTGCCCCGTCTCGGCGGCGGTCACAGCCGCCCCCACCGTTTCGAGGTCCCTCATCTCCCCTATGAGTATCACGTCTGGATCCTGGCGCAGGGCGCGCTTTAATGCCTCCGAGAAGCTGCTGGTGTCGCTGCCTATCTCCCGCTGGTGGATGATCGAGCGCTCGGAGGTGTATAGGTACTCTATCGGATCCTCTATCGTGATTATGTGGCAGGACCTCGTCATGTTCACCTGCTGGATGATGGCGGCGAGTGTCGTCGATTTCCCGGAACCCGTGGGCCCCGTGACCAAGAAGAGTCCCCTCAGCCGCTGCGCCACGTCCTCCACCGCCGAGGAGAGCATGAGCTGCTTCGTCGTGCGTATGTTCGACGTTATGACGCGGAGGGCTGTGCAGAGGTTGCCCCGCTCGAATGAGCAGTTGCCGCGGAAACGCGACGAGAGATCCTCGCTCGCCCTGAAGGTGAAGCTGAAATCCAGCTCCTTGTCGCGATTCAGCGTCTCTATCTGGCTGGGCGACAGGATAGCGGAGAGCATCTCTATATGGTCGTTCGACGTAATCGGCTCCCCGATGAACCGCAGCTGCCCGTCCAAGCGGATCGCCGGGGGGATCCCGACGCCCAGATGGAGGTCGCTGCCCTTTCTGCGTAGCACTTCAACCAACAAAGCCTGAATAGGATAAGTCGCCATGCTAATTCAACCTCACTCGTGATGCACGCTCAGGGCAAGCATCTCTTCTATGGATGTGACACCAGCCATGACGCCTCTCCACGCGCTGTGCGAGAGGAGCCGCATCCCCTTCGATAGGCACTTCTGGCGGATCTCGGCCACGGTCGCGCCAGTGTTGATCAGAGCCTTCACGTCCTCATCCACCTGCATTATCTCAGTGACGGCCACCCTCCCTTTATACCCCGATCCTCGGCAGTTGTCGCAGCCCTTGGGCGCGTAGACCTTCAGCCCTGCCGGCACGCCCAAGGACTGAGCAACGTCAACCGGAAGCGGGTACTCCGCCTTGCAGGAGGGACAGAGACGCCGCAGCAGCCTCTGGGCCACGACCGCGACCAGCGACGACGATATCATGAACGGCTGAACGCCCATGTCAAGGAGGCGGACGACCGAGCTGGGCGCGTCGTTGGTGTGCAACGTGGACAGCACGAGGTGTCCCGTGAGCGCCGCGCGGATAGCCAGCTCCGCCGTGGGGTAGTCCCTTATCTCACCCACCATTATCTTGTCCGGGTCCTGCCGGAGTATCGATCGGAGCGCCTCCGTGAACGTAAGCCCAGCCTTTTCGTTGACCTGGACCTGGTTGATGCCGTCCATCGTGTACTCCACCGGATCCTCGACCGTGATGATGTTCACGTCCGGCTTGTTCAGTATCTCCAGCAGCGAGTAAAGCGTCGTGGACTTCCCTGACCCCGTAGGGCCGGTTATCAGGAATATCCCGTAAGGCGCGCGGATCATCCTCATCAGGATCTCTATGTCGTCGTCGTAAAGCCCCAGGTTCGTGAGCCCTACCTTCGACGTCCCCTGGTCGAGGAGCCTCATGACCATCTTTTCGCCGTGAATAGCGGGCAGGGAGTTGACGCGGAGGTCTATACGCCTGTCGCCTATCTTTACCAGGATGCGTCCGTCCTGCGGCTTCCGGCGCTCCGAGATGTCCATGTTGGCTATGACCTTGATGCGGGACATGACGGCCGGATGGAGCTGGGACGGATATACCATGTGTTCGTGCAGGGCGCCGTCGACACGGTAACGCACCTTAGCCTCCTTCTCGTAGACCTCTATATGGATGTCGGAGACGAGATCCTTCACAGCCTGCTCCAGGATGTTGCTCACGAGACGCACGACCGGCGCGTCGTCCGCCGAGACGCCCATCACGTCCTGCGGGGACCCGGCGGCGACTATGGCGCGCGAGAAGTCCGTCTCCGACGAGAGGATCTCGCCCATCGCGTCCTCCAGGCTGGTGGCGACCTTGTAGAAGTCCATCAGCGCTCTGCGGACGTCGGAAGCTGTAGCCACGTTGATCTCGAAGTCGGCGTTCGTGATCATCCTGAGTTCGTCGACGGCCAGCACGTTCAGCGGGTCCGACATCGCTATGGCGATCTTGCCCGACTCAAGTATGGCGAGCGGCACAATCTCAAGCCTCTGCGCCACGGCTTCCGGTATGATCCGCATCGCCTCCCTGGCTGGCTTGTACTTGGCCAGCGAGATGAGCGGCAGCTTCAACTGACGGCTCAGCGCCTCCGCGAGCTGGCGTTCCGTGAGCCAACCGTTTTTGAGCAGGATTTCCCCGAGGCGCATCCTTGAAATTTTCTGCTCTTCGAGAGCGGAATCAAGAGTGCTCTTCGAAATCGCGCCGGCATCGACGAGAAGGTCGCCCAGCTTAAGGTGTCTCCAATCCTCTCCCATAGAGGTCAACTCCGATCCGCTCGAGGGCAGTTCGCTACGACAAAACATAGACAATTATACATAATATCAATTTGCTTGCAAGTTTGTGATAACAATATATGCCTAAAACACCTGATAATTACCTGGAGCTAATTACCTGGTGTCGGGTCAAAGGTCCATTTGCGCGCCGACGCCCTGCTTGAGCGCGTTCTCATAAACATAGCAAGCCGCGACCACATCGAGGACGGCGTAACCCACTGTCTTGAGAACCGTAATATCTTCACGGCTCGTCCTCCCCCTCAGCTTTCCGGAGAGCACGTCTCCAATCTCCCCCGCTATATTTTGCAGATCATATTTTCCCGTTTGAGCTGGGATCAGGAAATCCCCGGCTTCCTCTAACACGGCTTCCCTGTTGTCCACAAAGACACGGGCGCGATTCAGCAATTCGTCCCCGATCTCTCGCTTGTCAGGGGTGAACGACCCGACGCCGTTCACATGGGCGCCCTCTTTGACCTTTGTACCGTCAAAAACAGGATGTTTCGCCGTCGTCACCGTCGTTATCACGTCGGCGCCACTGATGGCTTCGTCGGACGATTTCGCCGGCAGCAGCCTGGCGCCGTATCGCTCCGCCAGCGGCGCGTTCCCTTTGATGAAAGGCTCTATCCGGTCTGGCGAGACGTCGAATATCCGCACCTCCCTTATCGGGCGGACGCAAAGCATGGCCTCCAGCTGCGCGGCGGCCTGACCGCCGGTGCCGAAGAGCGCGGCGACGGACGAGTCCTCGTTTGCCAAAATATCCACCGCCGCCCCAGAAATGGCCCCGGTGCGGATTCGGGTGATTTCCACGCCATTTATCAGCGCGCATACCTCGCCGGTTTCGGAATCCACAAGCAAGACCTGCGCGGGGACCGCAGGGATCCCTGTGCCAAGGTTCCCTGGAAAGACAGAGACGACCTTGATCCCCACTCGGTTGATGTCGCCTTTCACATAAGCCGGCATGAAGAGGACGGACCCTTTCCCGTCAATTGTGAAGTTCGGACGGACAGGTACCTCCGTCTCGCCAGCGGCATGAAGCAAAAAAGCCCGTTTATCGGCCTCGATCGCCTCCTTCATCGGAAGCAGCCTTCTCACATCTGCGCCACTTATCAAAAGCACGTCGGACACCCCCAAGATAAATCTCCCCCATGCCGCAAAGAACCCGTGGCATGAGAGGCTTAACGCACTCGGATCCCGCCCCGCTTCCATAACAGCCGTCCTCAGCCAGTGAAATTATATCATCATACGGTACGCTCGCGACAGCAAACCCTGCAAGCGTGAAGCAGTGTCGGCGAAGACGCGCCAAACGCCCGCGTGTCAATATTTCATAGCCATATCCGCATCTTCCGGCCAGTTTGACGGGCAAATGGGATATAATTGGCTCACTGTGAGGTGTGACGCTTTGAAGAACAACGCGGAAAGCTCTGAACACTT